>NZ_JALBHA010000199.1:0-10292 GCF_023006445.1 Bradyrhizobium sp. SHOUNA76 | reverse complement strand
TTCTGAGCCGGCATCAGCCCTGGCGGCTCGAACGCGATGCCCGCCGGCCGGGTGCCATCCGCCCGGCCGGCGCCTCCTCCGATCGGAGGATGTCGCATGCTACGGTTGTGTTATTCTCGCCGGCATTGATCATTCAGTGCCATTTTGAGCCATGCACCGACCGCAGAAACTGCCAGATATCGTCGAATCCATCTACGATGCCGGGCTCGATCCCTCGCTCTGGAACAACGTCGTTGCCGGCATTCGTGATTTCGTCGGTGGCCAGGCCTGCGGATTGTTTTCGAAGGACTCGATCAGCAAATGCGGCGTCACGCACTATTATTGCGGGGCGGACCCGCATTTCATCCAGCTCTATTCCGACACGCATTCGAAGTTCGATCCGCTCACGGTCCTGCCTCCACAGGGCAAGGTTGTGAGCGTGCCGGACCTCGTCGATTTCGAGGAATATCGCAAGGGGCGCTTCTACCAGGAATGGTTGCAGCCGCAGGGCTGCAGCGATGCGGCCAATGTCGTGCTCGAGATGTCGAATGCGAGCTGCCCCGTGATGATGACCGTGCTGTCGGGCCGCCGCATGGTCGATCGAGGCATGAAGCATCGCCTCTCGCTCCTTGTGCCGCACGCCAGCCGCGCGCTCCTCATCAACCGCGCTACGAGCGCGCAACTGACGCTGGCGACGGCACTCGGTGATGTCCTCGACAATTTGACGGCCGGGATCTTCCTGCTCGATGCCTTCTGCCGCCTGGTGCATGCGAATTCGGCCGGTCACGCCTTGCTCGCTGCCGACGACGTGGTCCGGTCCGTTGCCGGACAGCTCGTGACCTGCAGCACTGAAGCCAATCGGACGCTCCGCGACGCGCTTGCGGGCCGCCGCGACGGTGCGCTGCTTGCCGCAAGCGGCCATGCTGTGCCGCTGCTGTCACCCACGGGCGAGCGTTACGTCGCTCATCTGCTGCCGTTGTCCTCTCTGCTGCGCAACAGCAGCGAGCGCGTGGTCGATGCCGCCGGTGCGCTGCTTGTGCGCAAGGTGTCGCTCGATGGACGGTTTTGTGGCGAATTGATCGCGCGGACGTTCGATCTGACGCCGGCGGAGCTCCGCGTGTTCCTGTCGATCGTCGAAGTCGGCGGTGTCCCGGAGACGGCGGCAGCGCTCGGCATAGCAGAAACGACGGTGAAGACGCATCTGCATCGCGTCTTCGCCAAGACCGGCGTCGGCCGGCAGGCCGATCTCGTCAAGCTCGCGGCGGGATTTGCCAATCCGCTCGTCCATTGACCGGCAAATCGCTGTCGGCGTTGAACCTTTTGCTTCCGCAATAGACTCACAGAAGCCGCCGGGCATGAAGAACATTCCGCAAATCTCCAGGCTTGACATCATTGGCTGTTCCGATGCCCCGACCTCCAGGTCATTCCGAGCTGATCGAGAGTATCTATGATGCGGGACTCCACCCTGAGTTGTGGCGTGACGTCGTCGTCATGCTCAATGCGTTCATCGGCAGCCAGGCCTGTGGCTTGATTTCGAAGGATACGGTCAGCAAGTCCGGCGCGACGCACTATTATTGTGGGGTTGATCCGCATTACATCCAGCTCTACTCCGAAACCTACGCGCGGTACGATCCGCTCGCCCGGCTTCCCGGGTATGGCGAGGTGCGCAACATTCCCGACCTCGTGAATTTCGACGAGTACCGCCGCGGCCGTTTCTATCAGGAATGGTTGCGTCCCCAGGGCTGTGTCGACGTCGCCAACGTGGTGCTGGAGCAATCGAAGTCGCCGTGTCCGATGCTGCTGACCGTCATTCCGGGCAGGGACATGCTCGACGACGAGCAGCGCGCGCGAATGCAGTCCCTCGTCCCGCATGCGAGCCGGGCTCTGATGATCAACCGCGCGATCGAGCGGAAGCAGCAACGCGCGACCGCGCTGGCCGACGTCGTGGACCGCCTGAACGCCGGCGTCATCCTGCTCGATTCAACCTGCCGGATCGTCCACAGCAATTCGGCCGCGGAGACGATCCTGGCCGCCGACGATGTTCTACGCTCCATCTCGGGTCGGCTGGTGACGAGATCTTCCGAGGCTAACCTCGCCCTGCGCAATATCTTCCGTGATCCGGGAGAGGTTGCCGTGGCGGCGGCAGACGGTCGAAAGATCCCTCTGACGTCGCATGACGGATCGCACTACGTCGCACACGTGATCGCGCTGCCCTCGCTGCTGCGCGATGGTGCGACGGAGCGCACGGCGGCCGTCGGGGCCTTGCTTGTCTGGAAAGCGGAACTCGACAGTCGCTCATGTGCAGGCCTGATCGACCGCACGTTCGAATTGACGCCTGCGGAACTGCGTGTCCTGCAGTCGATCGTCGAGGTCGGCGGTGTGCCGGAGACCGCGGCTGCGCTGGGGATCGCCGAGACGACGGTGAAGACGCATCTGCATCGTGTCTTCGCCAAGACCGGCGTTTCCCGTCAGGCCGATCTCGTCAAGCTTGCGGCGGGATTCTCCAATCCGCTTCTGCACTGACGCGCACGCGCGTTGCGGACCGATCGCTGCAGCTCGGGGCCAGGTTCAAACATAGACATCATCAGAAAGTTATCGCGCGTCATTCGATCGAATGACGCGATTTTCTGCATTCTCTTCTAGAGACACGTCACACGAATACTTGTTCGGCGTATCGGAGTTTTTGTGAAGCAACTCACAGCAGGCTGGAGTGAATCTCATCATTCTCTCGTACAGGTTGAGAGGAGATCGTCGTGCGAAGGACGTCGCTTGCTATGGCCGACAAGTTCCGTGACATCGTCGCTCGCGTCGGCGCTGTGCTTCGCGAGCAGCGCAAGATCGACGCGCGGCGCGCATTGCAGCGTTATCACCATCTGCTGGCTAAGCCGGACGAAACATTGCCTTTGAACGAAATCATTCCGGCCGGCAAGGAAGAGGATGTTTCAGGAAATGCCTACGGATCTGATGCGCGCGAGCGCGACGCCGGCCAAGCTGCGTTCGAGCGCGCGTAATTTCAACATCGTCGCGATCGTGCTGACCGCGGCGCTCGTCGCTCTTCAGCTGGTCGGACTGGCGCTTCTGGAACGATCTCACGCCCTCGCGATGCACGTGTCGTTTCCGCGTGAGGCGGCCGTCTGCACCGAGAGCCCCGATTCTGTTGTCCCGCAGATCCCCTACGATTGACCGGAGGACGATCCGTGCCCGATGTTACGACTCTGATTCTGCTTAGCGTTGCCGTATTCGCCGGCGCCTTCGTTTCGGGGCTCTCCGGTTTCGCGTTCTCCGCCGTGGCGGGCGCGATCCTGCTTCGGGTGTTTCAGCCCCTGGAGGCCGTGCCGCTGATGATGGCGTGCAGCATCGGCGTGCAGGCAACCAATCTGTGGGCGCTCCGGCGCAGCATCCGCTGGGAGGGCAGTCTCCTGCTGATCGTCGGCGGATTGATCGGCGTACCCATCGCGGTGTCGCTGTTGCAGAGCGCGGATACGCATCTGCTCAGGCGCGGCTTCGGCATCGTCGTCGCGCTCTATGCGGCCTACATGCTGCTGCGCCCGACACTGGTGACTGCCGGTGAGACGGTGGGCCGGCACTGGGTCGCGCTGATCGGGTTCGGAGGTGGGCTCGTCGGCGGGCTGACGGCGATGCCGGGTGCAATCCCGACGATCTGGTGTGACATGCGCGGCATGCCCAAGAGCGAGCAGCGCGGCCTGGTGCAGCCTTTCATCGCCGCCATGCAGGTCTTTGCGATCGTCCTGCTGGTCGGACATCAGGACCTGTCGTCAAGAGTCTTCGTGGATCTCGCGGTCAGCCTGCCGGCGCTGTTTGCCGGATCAGTGCTCGGCGTGATCGCCTTCCACCGCGTCAACGAGACGGTCTTTCGCAAGACCGTGCTCGTTCTGTTGCTGCTCTCGGGGATTTCCCTGGTCTAGTGCCCAGGGTTGGCGACTGAACCTTGAACCGGCGCCACGCCGACGTCGCTGCCGTGATGCACCAGCGGTTTGTTGCCGGTGACGGTCCGCAGCAGCACATAGAACACCGGCGTCAGGAACAGGCCGAACACGGTGACGCCGATCATGCCGGAGAACACCGCAACACCCATGGCGCGCCGCATCTCCGAGCCCGCACCAGTCGAGAGCACCAGCGGCAGCACGCCCATGATGAACGCCATCGACGTCATCAGGATCGGGCGCAGCCTTAAGCGGCTCGCCTCGATCGCGGCCCGGATCGGCGTCCGTCCTGCGAATTCGAGCTCGCGCGCGAATTCGACGATCAGGATCGCGTTCTTGGCGGAGAGTCCCACGAGGACGATAAGCCCGATCTGGGTGAAGACGTTGTTGTCTCCCTTGGAGATCCAGACGCCGAACATCGCAGCGAGCAGGCCCATCGGCACGATCATGATGATCGAGAGCGGCAGTGTCAGGCTCTCATAGAGCGCGGCCAGCACCAGGAACACCAGGAGGATCGCCAGCGGGAACACCCAGAGGCCGGAATTGCCGGCGATGAACTCCTGATAGGTCAGGTCGGTCCATTCGAAGGCAAAGCCGGGCGGGAGCACCTCCACCGCAATCCGCGTCGCCGCCTCCTGCGCCTGGCCCGACGAAAAGCCAGGTGCCGCTGCCGCGTTGATGTCGGACGAGAGGAACCCGTTGTAGCGGATCGCGCGCTCCGGCCCCGCACTCTGGCGGATAGTGAGCAGCGCCGACAACGGCACCATGTCTCCGGAAGACGAGCGCACCTTCAACTGCCTGATGTCGTCGGCACGGGCGCGGAACGGCGCGTCAGCCTGGACGCGGACGGAATAGGTGCGGCCAAACTTGTTGAAGTCGTTGACGTAGTAGGACCCCAGGTAAATCTGAAGCGTGTTGAACACCTCCGGCACGGGCACGCCAAGCTGCAGCGCCTTGGTGCGATCGATGTCGGCGAACAGCTGGGGCACGTTAACCTGGAAGCTCGAGAACACGCCGGCGATCTCCGGCGCCTTCTGCATCGCCGCCATGAACGCTTTGGTCGCCTCGTTCAGCGCCTCATAGCCGAGACCGGCGCGGTCCTCGATCTGCAGCTTGAAGCCGCCGATGGTGCCGAGGCCGTTGACCGGCGGCGGCGGGAACATGGCGATGAAGGCTTCCTGGATGCCGGCATATTTCTTGTTCAGGTCGGCCGCAATTGCGTTCCCGCTCAGGGCCGCATCCTTGCGCTCGTCGAACGGTTTCAATGTCGAGAACACGATGCCGGCGTTGGACGAGTTGGTGAAGCCGGAGATCGACAGGCCGGGGAAGGCGACAGAACTCTCGACGCCGGGCTGGGTCAGGGCGATGTCGCTCATCTTGCGGATGACGTCTTCGCTACGGTCGAGCGTGGCACCATCGGGCAGGCGGGCGAAGCCAACCAGATATTGCTTGTCCTGGCCCGGCACGAAGCCGCTCGGCACCTGCTGGAACAGGAGGGCGGTGAGGCCGACCAGCACCGCGTAGAGGCCCATCACCGCGGCCTTGCCCGAGATCACCCTGGTGACGCTGCCGCCGTAATTCTCCGAGGAGCGCGTAAAAGCCTTGTTGAAGCCGCGGAAGAACCAGCCAAGGCCCTTTTCCATGATGAGCGTTAGCCTGTCCTTCGGCTCGTTGTGTCCCCTAAGCAGCAGCGCCGACAGCGCCGGCGACAGCGTCAGCGAGTTGACGGCCGAGATCACGGTCGAGATCGCGATCGTCAGCGCAAACTGCTTGTAGAACTGCCCGGTGAGGCCGGAGATGAAGGCGAGCGGCACGAACACGGCGATCAGCACCATGGCGATCGCGATGATCGGCCCCGAGACCTCGCGCATCGCCTGATAGGTGGCATCACGCGGCGACAGCCCGGCCTCGATGTTGCGCTCGACGTTCTCGACCACGACGATGGCGTCGTCGACGACGATGCCGATCGCGAGCACGAGGCCAAACAGGCTGAGCGCATTGATGGAGAAGCCGAACACGTGCATCACGGCAAACGTGCCGACGATCGACACCGGCACGGCCAGCAGCGGGATGATCGAGGCGCGCCAGGTCTGCAGGAACAGGATCACCACCAGCACCACCAGCGCGATCGCCTCGAGCAGCGTGTGGATCACCGCCTCGATCGAGGAGCGCACGAACTGGGTGGGATCGTAGACGATCTGGTAGGACACGCCCTCGGGCATGTTCTTCTTGATCTCCGCCATGGTGGCGCGGACATTGTCGGAGATCTGCAGCGCGTTGGAGCCGGGCGCCTGGAAGATCGGGATCGCCACCGCCTGCTTGTTGTCGAGCAGCGAGCGCAGGCCGTATTCGGAGGCGCCCAACTCGATGCGCGCGACATCGCGCAGCCGCACCACTTCGCCGCGCGCGCCGGTCTTGACCACGATGTCGCCGAACTGGTCCTCGTTCGCAAGCCGGCCTTCGGCGTTGACGGAGAGCTGGAGATCGATGCCCGCAACGTTCGGGGAGGAGCCGACCACGCCGGCGGCGGCCTCGACGTTCTGCGCCTGGATCGCCCGCACGATGTCGCTCGCGGTCAGTCCATGTTCGGCGGCCTTCTGCGGATCGACCCAGACCCGCATCGAATAGTCGCCGGCGCCATAGAGCTGCACGTCGCCGACGCCGTCGATCCGCGCCAGCCGATCCTTGACGTTGAGCACGGCGTAGTTGCGCAAATACGTCATGTCGTAGCGGCCGTTCGGCGACAGCAGGTGAACGACCATGGTGAGATCGGGCGAGGACTTCTTGGTGATGAT
Organism: Bradyrhizobium sp. SHOUNA76; assembly: GCF_023006445.1. Lineage (NCBI taxonomy): Bacteria > Pseudomonadati > Pseudomonadota > Alphaproteobacteria > Hyphomicrobiales > Nitrobacteraceae > Bradyrhizobium > Bradyrhizobium sp. SHOUNA76. Next base: position 3,574 of record NZ_JALBHA010000199.1, on the reverse strand, counting down.
GCCGAGCTGGCGCACCACGGCGGGGAGGCGCGGCTCGGCCTGCTGCACGCGGTTCTGCACCAGCTGGGTCGCCTTGTCAGGGTCGGTGCCGAGCCGGAACGTCACTGTCAGCGTCATGGCGCCGTCGGTGGTCGCCTGGCTCGACATGTAGAGCATGTTCTCGACGCCGTTGATCTGCTCTTCGATTGGCGTTGCCACCGTCTCCGCGATCACCTTGGGATTGGCGCCGGGATAGGTGGCGCGGACCACGACGGACGGCGGCACTACGTCGGGATATTCCGAGATCGGCATCGCGAACAGCGAGATCAGGCCGGCAAGGAAGATCAGGACCGAGAGAACGCCTGCAAAAATCGGACGATCAATGAAGAACTTTGAGAGATTCATGGCTTTGCCCCTGCGCGAGAGACAGCTCTCCCGTCATTCCGGGGCGTGGGCGAAGCCCGTGAACCCGGAATCCAGAAGTGATGTCTTGGTGTTCTATGATTGCGTCACTCCGGGGTCGTGCTGCCCGCGCGCCCCGGAATGACGTGGCTTAGCGTTGCACCACATCCTGGTTGCTGTGGTTGGAAGCCGCTTGCTGCCCACGCGCACCCATTGCGGCGACCTCCGTCTTGAGCAGGGCGCCCGGACGCACACGCTGCAGGCCGTTGACGACGATGCGGTCGCCTGACTTCAGGCCGTCAGTCACGATGCGCAATCCGTCCACGGCGCCGCCGAGCGTGACCGGCCGGTAAACCGCCCGGCTGTCGTCACCGACCGCCATCACGAACTTCTTGTCCTGATCGGTGCCGATCGCGCGCTCATCGATCATCACCAGCGACTGCTGCTTCGGCTGACCCATGCGCACGCGGGCGAACTGGCCGGGGATGAGACGCCCGTCCTCGTTCTGGAAGACCGCGCGGACACGGATCGTGCCGCTCTGGCCGTTGACCTGGTTGTCGATCAGTTGGATGTGGCCTTTCGCCGAGAGACCGCCGGAGGTCGTCATCTCCACTGGAATCTGGTCGAGCTTGCCGCGCTGCCCTGTGGCGTCCGCGATCGAGTTCAGCGCACGCAGCACGACCTCCTCATCTGCATCGAACGACGCATAGATCGGATTGACCGAGACCAGCGAGGTCAGCACCGGGGAGGCGGTGCCGGCAGCGACGAGATTGCCGACGGTGACCTCGATCTTGCCGACGCGGCCGTCCACGGGCGCGCGCACCTCGGTGTAGTCGAGGTTGAGCTTTGCAGTCTGGAGCGTCGCCTCGGCCGCCTTCACGTTGGCGATCGCTTCGCGGTTGGCGTTCTCGCGCTGATCGAAATCGCGGCGTGTCACGACGGCGTTGCCGACGAGTTGCGCGCCGCGTTCGACCTCGCTGGTGGTGAATACCACGCGCGCCTTCGCCGCCTCGAGCTGGGCGTTGGCCTTGTCGACCTCTGCCGCGTAAGGCGCCGGGTCGATCTTGAACAGGACGTCGCCGGCCTTCACCAGCGCGCCTTCAGTGAACTTGGTTGCTAGGATCGCGCCGGCGACGCGAGGGCGGAGCTCGACGCGGTTGATGGCTTCCAATCGGCCGGAGAAGTCGTCCCACAGTACAGTTTGCCGCGGCTCGATCATGGCGACGGTGACGGGCACCGCCTGTTCAGCCGCGGCGGCCGTTGCGGTTGCCTGGGCCGGCCGAAAATAGTGGCTGGCCGCGATCGTACCGGCCACGGCAAGGACGCCGATGATGGCGACGCCGCCGAGGAGGCGGCGAAGGCGGCCGGCATTGGAGGTATTTTGAGTGGGGTGCATTTGCGCGCTCCAGATATGTAGTGTTCACTACAGATGTGGAGCTGGATATCGCAATGCAAGATACTTATGTATCATTCGCTAAGAAAATTGTACGCCGATACCGCGACAATGGGAAGGCACAAGAAAAAGAAAGCCAGAACAAATAGATAGGATCCGGCGTTAGCTGGATATGGGACGCCGATTCCGAGGAGACAGGCACATGGGCATGGGACGCCCCCGCGAATTCGATGCCGAGATGGCGTTGGACCAGGCGATGGAAGTGTTTTGGCGCCATGGCTATGAAGGCGCCACTATCGCGCAGCTGACCGAGGCCATGGGCATCAATCCCCCGAGCCTCTATGCCTGTTTCGGCAACAAGGAAGGCCTGCTCAAAGCCGCGCTCGATCGCTACAGCAAGCTGCGCGGTGTCTGGATGGACGAGGTGGTCGCCGCACCGACCGCCCGCGACGTCGCCGAGCGGATGCTGATGGGCATCGCCGACAAGCAGACTGATCCTGCCAATCCGCCCGGTTGCCTGCTCGTGCAGGGCGGCATCGCCTGTGGCACCGGCTCCGAGAACGTCCCGTTCGAGCTCGCCGCCCGCCGCGCGGAGAACGAAGACCAGCTCCGCGACCGCTTCATCCGAGCCAAGGCCGAAGGCGATCTGAAGCCGAGCTCCGATCCCGCCGCGCTCGCGCGTTATGTCTTGGCCGTGTCAGTCGGCATGGGCGTCATGGCGTCATCCGGCGCGGATCGCGAAGCGCTGCGGCAAGTGGCGAGCGTGGCGGTGGAGGCGGTCGAGGCGCAGTCGGCCAACAGAACTTAGTCGATCATCTCGCGGAGTGCATTGCAGCTAGCCGCGGCGGCGGGACGAAGCCGCCGAACTCGCGTTCGATCAGCCCGGCGAGTGCAATCGTCGTCCGGTCCTCCAGGTACGGCCCGATGATCTGGACGCCAATCGGCAGACCCGAACGCGTGCGCTCGATCGGAACGGCAGTCGCAGGGAGTCCGCAGGTCGAGGCGGGATCGGCCCAGATGAAGCAAGCATCGGCGTAGTTGTAGAGCTTGCCGTCGATGTCGAGCTGTCGCGCGTCGAACGGTTCGGACTGGTCCTGCGGAAAGGCCGGCACCGCTGCGCACGGGTAGATCACCGCGTCGAACTCGCGGAACAACTGATACCACTTCTGTTGCAGTTGCAGGCGGGCCGCGTCAGTCGCGAGCCATTCGCGATGGAGCATCCCCCAGCCGCGGGCGCGCTCGGCCTGCAGGCTGTTGTCGTTGGGCACCAGTGCTGCGGCAACTTCTTGCGCCTCCGCGAGCGCGGCCGGTGTCAGGCGCGGACTCCGCGCTCCGTTCAACAGTTTCATGTAGAGCCGCGCGGAGTCGGCGAGATCGGGCAGCGACGTGCTGTCGCGCGCGACCCGTGCGCCCGATCTGTCGAGCCGGTCGGCCAATCGCCCAATGGCAGAACGTACGGCGTCACCCGTCGGCATCCGCGGATGGGTATCGATCACGAGGATCCTGAAATCCCTGAGATTGTCATGCCGCGGGGCGGGCAGCTCAAGGCGATAGCCGATCCCCTCGCGCGTCTCGTCGGGGCCGGCGATCACGTCGAGCGCCAGCGCAAGGTCCGAAGCCGTGCGCGTCATCGGCCCGACGACAGCGAGATCACCCTGGCCGGGAACGGGTGGTGCCGGCGGCAGACCGTATCCGCGCAGTGGCACCAGGCTGAGACTCGGCTTGTGTCCGAACACACCGCAGAAATGCGCAGGCACGCTAGACCTCGCCCCCGGCCACGGCAATCGCCTGCCCCGTGAT
>NZ_JALBHA010000198.1:0-10422 GCF_023006445.1 Bradyrhizobium sp. SHOUNA76 | reverse complement strand
GCCAACAAGGCCGAGCAGGACAAGGCGGCGGCTGCGGCCAGAGCCGCCGAAGCCGCGGCGGCAAACGCATTGGCCGACAAGCTGGCAGCGGAGAAGGCGCTGGCCGATAGGCTCGCGAGCGACAAGGCCGCAGCTGATCTGGCGGCCAATCGGGCGTCGGAGAAACCAGCCTCCGCCAATGCGGAGCAGAAGGTCGCAGCCGTGGCGCCCTCTTCGCCCCCGCCCGCGACGTCAGCGCAGGAAACGACGAAGCTGGTGCAGGCGGAGCTGCGCCGCGTCGGGTGCCTGACGACTTCGGTAGACGGCGACTGGAACGCGTCGTCACAACGCTCATTGACGTTTTTCAACAAGTACGCCGGCACCAAGTTCGACCCCAAGCTCGCGAGCTTCGACGCGCTCGATGCGATCAAGGCCAAGCCGGGACGTGTCTGCCCGCTGGTCTGCGACCACGGCTTCAAGGCCGATGGCGACACCTGCGTTAAGATCGCTTGCCGAGCCGGTTACCGCGTCAACGGCGACAATGAATGCGAGAAGGTGCAGGACAAGAAGCCTGTCGCGACGCGAGAGGATTCGACCCACAGAGACAGGGCGCGCAGGCAAATCGAGGCAGCGCCCTCAGCGCCGCAGGTGGCGGGGCAAATGACTTGCAACAATGCTGGCTGTCGTCCCGTGCGCAAGGGGTGCCATTTGGAGAAAGTCGCCGATAATACGGTCAGCGGCCTGCGTGAGGTCTGCAATTGATCGACGGACAACGAAAGCGGCGCCGCAAGAGGAGATTGGTGGGCGGTCACGGATTCGAACCGCGGACCCTCTCGGTGTAAACGAGATGCTCTAACCAGCTGAGCTAACCGCCCTCGCCGCCTCTTTAGCCTCACAAGCCCCGGACGGGCAAGCGCGGAACTTCAAGCCGTGCGGTCAATCCCCCGGCCTGCCCGGCAGCAGCGGCACGGCGTCGATCCACACCGCCGCCGACTGACACCAGATCTGCCTCACGGGCCGCAACTTGTCACGCTGGCGGATGCTGCCCCAGCGGATGCCCCAATCGTCCTCCTGGTCGCCCTCGCCGCTGGTGAACAGCGGGGAACCGCAGTCGGCGCAAAAATGCTGGAAGCGCATCCGCCCGTTGTCGCCGCGCTTGCCGTAGATTTTTGGCGTGCCAGCAGTGAGCTTGACATCCGCCGCGCCGCAGATCGCGGTCACCCGGAACGGCGAGCCGGTCAAGGTCTGGCAATCGGTGCAGTGGCAGACCGAGACCGCCTCCGGATCGACCTCGGCCTCGAAGGTGATTGTCCCGCAATGGCATTGCCCGTCGATCTGCATCGCCCGCATCTCCTTGCCCCAAAACAAAAACGGCGCCCGAAGGCGCCGTTTTATCATCTTTCGCGATGGCCTAGTGAGCGGTCAGGCCGCCGGCGGCTTCATCGCCGTCCGGCTTCACCGTCACCTTGGTGTCCTCTTCCCAGACGATCGGCACCGGCTTCTTCACCAGCGCCTTGGCGACGACGTCGTCGAGACGGGAAACCGGGATGATCTCCATGCCGCCCTTGATCGCATCGGAAATCTCCGTGAGATCCTTGGCGTTGTCCTCGGGGATCAGCACCGTCTTGATGCCGCCGCGGGCCGCAGCCAGCAGCTTCTCCTTCAGGCCGCCGATCGGAAGCACCCGGCCGCGTAGCGTGATCTCACCGGTCATCGCGACATCGTGGCGGACCGGGATGCCGGTCATCACCGAGATGATCGCGGTGGCCATGGCGACGCCCGCGGATGGACCGTCCTTCGGCGTCGCGCCTTCCGGCACGTGCACGTGGATGTCGCGGCGATCGAACATCGGCGGCTCGATGCCGTAATTGATCGCGCGCGAGCGGACATAGGACGCCGCCGCCGAGATCGATTCCTTCATCACGTCGCGCAGATTGCCCGTGACCGTCATCTTGCCCTTGCCGGGCATCATGACGCCTTCGATGGTCAGCAGCTCGCCGCCGACATCGGTCCAGGCAAGGCCGGTGACAATGCCGACCTGCGGCTCGCTCTCGATCTCGCCGAAGCGGTACTTCGGCACGCCGAGCAACTCTTCCAGAGTCTTCTCGGTGACCTTGACCGACTTCTTCTTGGAGATCATCAGCTCCTTCACCGCCTTGCGGGCGAGTGTCGAAAGCTCACGCTCCAGGTTGCGCACGCCCGCTTCGCGGGTGTAGCGGCGGATCAGAAGCAGCAGCGCGTCGTCGTCGATCGAGAACTCCTTGGAGTCCAGACCGTGCTTGGACACCGCGTTCGGGATCAGATGCTTGCGCGCGATCTCGACCTTCTCGTTCTCGGTGTAGCCCGCGATCCGGATGATCTCCATGCGGTCCATCAGCGGGCCCGGAATATTGAGCGTATTCGCGGTCGTGATGAACATCACGTTGGACAGATCGTAGTCGACCTCGAGATAGTGGTCGTTGAACGTCCCGTTCTGCTCGGGGTCGAGGACCTCGAGCAAGGCGGAGGACGGATCGCCGCGGAAATCGGCGCCCATCTTGTCGATCTCGTCGAGCAGGAACAGCGGATTGGACGACTTGGCCTTGCGCATCGACTGGATGATCTTGCCGGGCATCGAGCCGATATAGGTGCGGCGGTGACCGCGGATCTCGGCCTCGTCGCGCACGCCGCCGAGCGAGACGCGCACGAATTCGCGCCCCGTCGCCTTCGCGATCGACTTGCCGAGCGAGGTCTTGCCGACGCCGGGAGGCCCGACGAGGCACAGGATCGGGCCCGTCAGCTTGTTGGCGCGCGACTGCACGGCGAGATACTCGACGATGCGCTCCTTGACCTTCTCCAGCCCGTAGTGATCGGAGTCCAGGACGGCCTGCGCCGCTTCCAGATCCTTCTTCACCTTGGACTTCTTGTTCCACGGAATCGACAGCAGCCAATCCAGATAGTTGCGCACGACGGTCGCTTCCGCGGACATCGGCGACATCTGGCGCAGCTTCTTCAATTCATGCTGCGCCTTCTCGCGCGCTTCCTTGGAGAGCTTGGTCTTGGAGATCTTCTCTTCGAGATCGGCGAGCTCGTCGCGACCATCGTCGTCGCCGAGTTCCTTCTGGATCGCCTTCATCTGCTCGTTGAGATAATACTCGCGCTGGGTCTTCTCCATCTGGCGCTTGACGCGCGAGCGGATGCGCTTCTCGACCTGCAGCACCGAGATCTCGCTCTCCATCAGGCCCAGCACCTTCTCCAGGCGCGTGGTGACCGACAGCGTCTCCAGGATGCCCTGGCGGTCGGCGATCTTGACGGCGAGATGCGAGGCCACGGTGTCGGCGAGCTTGGCGAAATCGGTGATCGCCTGCACGACGCCGACGACCTCGGCCGAGATCTTCTTGTTGAGCTTCACATAGCTCTCGAAGTCGGACACGACCGAGCGTGCCATCGCTTCGGCCTCGACCGACTTCGCATCGGTGTCGGCGAGCGCAATGGCGGTCGCTTCGTAATAGTCGGCGCGATCAGTGTATTTCTGCACGCGCGCACGCTCGAGCCCTTCGACCAGCACCTTCACGGTGCCGTCAGGGAGCTTCAAGAGCTGCAGCACGCTGGCGAGCGTACCGGTCTCGTAAATGGCATCGGGCGCCGGATCATCGTCGGACGCGTTCTTCTGCGTCGCGAGCATGATCAGCGCGTCGTTCTTCATCACCTCTTCCAGCGCGCGGATCGACTTCTCGCGGCCGACGAAGAGCGGAACGATCATGTGCGGGAAGACGACGATGTCGCGCAGCGGCAGCACGGGATAAGCGTGCGTTTCGCCATGGACGATGGTTGGCCGCGGTTTTGGATTAGTCATGGCCTTTTCCTTTTGCTTTGCCCCCTTGCACGCAGCCCGCCGTCTTCATGCGCAACCGCCACAAGGTGCCGAGGTGATCCACAAAACCGGCCTACCAATCGAAGGTTGGACCGGGCTTGCCGGATCGGAACTGAGGCGAATCTGGAAGAGAATTTTTGCTCGCCGCCGACATTAGGTGGCTATCGACCCGGGGGGTGTCAAGTCATTGAAAAACGCGCGCCATCAGGCGCTTACGCAACGCGGTAAGCGACGCAACACCGGCTGCGGAGATACACTTCCGCAGCCCAACTCGAGGGTACAATTGGAGCGTTCCAGCGCCGCCAGATCAGGCGCTGGCGTTCTCGACGGCGCGATCGGACCGATCGGCGTAGATGTAGAGCGGACGCGCCGTTCCTTCCACGACTTCGCGGGAGATCACGACTTCTTCCACACCTTCCAGGCCCGGCAGGTCGAACATGGTCTCGAGCAGGATCGCCTCGAGGATCGAACGCAACCCGCGCGCGCCGGTCTTGCGCTCGATCGCCTTGCGGGCGACCGCGCCAAGCGCCTCGTCGGCGAAGGTCAGCTCGATGTTCTCCATCTCGAACAGCCGCTGGTACTGTTTCACCAGCGCGTTCTTCGGCTCCGTCAGGATCTTCTTCAGCGAGGCCTCGTCGAGATCCTCGAGCGTCGCCACGACCGGCAGACGGCCGACGAATTCGGGGATGAGGCCGTACTTCAGGAGGTCCTCAGGTTCGACGTGACGGAAGATCTCGCCGGTCCGGCGGTCTTCCGGCGCCATCACCTGGGCCGCGAAACCGATCGAGGTCGACCGTCCGCGTGCCGAGATGATCTTCTCGAGGCCGGCAAACGCGCCGCCGCAGATGAACAGGATGTTGGTGGTGTCCACCTGCAGGAATTCCTGCTGCGGATGCTTGCGGCCGCCCTGCGGCGGGACCGAAGCCACCGTGCCTTCCATGATCTTCAGCAGCGCCTGCTGCACGCCCTCACCCGACACGTCGCGCGTGATCGAGGGGTTGTCGGACTTGCGGCTGATCTTGTCGATTTCGTCGATGTAGACGATGCCGCGCTGGGCGCGCTCGACATTGTAGTCGGCGGCCTGGAGCAGCTTCAGGATGATGTTCTCGACGTCCTCACCGACATAGCCGGCCTCGGTCAGCGTCGTCGCATCCGCCATGGTGAACGGCACGTCGAGGATGCGGGCGAGCGTCTGCGCGAGCAGCGTCTTGCCCGAGCCGGTCGGACCGATCAGCAGGATGTTCGACTTCGCGAGCTCGACGTCGTTGTGCTTGGTCTGGTGGTTGAGGCGCTTGTAGTGGTTGTGCACCGCGACCGACAGGACCTTCTTCGCATGGCTCTGGCCGATCACGTAATCGTCCAGGACCTTGCAGATTTCCTTCGGCGTCGGAATGCCGTCGCGCGACTTGACCAGCGAGGATTTGTTCTCCTCGCGGATGATGTCCATACAGAGCTCGACGCACTCGTCGCAGATGAAGACCGTGGGACCCGCGATCAGTTTGCGGACTTCGTGCTGGCTCTTGCCGCAGAACGAGCAATATAGCGTGTTCTTGGAGTCGCTCGTGCCGACCTTACTCATTCATGTCTCCGTCCGCGGTTCGATCCCGTTCCGCTCGATCGCTCCATTCCGGCACGGTGGCCGGCTTGAAGCTTAAGTAGAGCAAATTGCGTACCAAAAAAGACCCTACGCGTTACATCCCGTGCGAATCACGGTCGCTCGATTCTCCGCGATCTTAGCCGATCATTCGTAGCCAACCATGCTGTCACCCGACTATCAAGAATTCGCTAATCGGGCGTCGCCGGCTACCCGTGACAATACCGTGATTTCCGGTCTTGGCACGGGCGAAGTGATCGAAATCACCCCGGCGTTGCTGGATTGCCACGAAAAACAAGCACGAAAGCGGAACTTTCTGCCTGTCGCAGGGCGCAAACCCGCGTTTTGCAGCGCGCACACGCGCCCATAGCGTGAACGCCACCTGATGGTGCGCGACGATCCCAAGAGGTTGCCGAGGGATCGCCGTCACACTCCAGTAGTGTTACGGAGTCTTCGCCGCTGCCGCTTCCTCAGCGCGCTTGTCGATGACCCTGTCGACCAGGCCGAACTCCTTGGCGTCGTTCGCGGTCAGGAACTTGTCACGTTCCAGTGCGTCCTCGATCGACTTGTAGGTCTGGCCGGTGTGCTTCACGTAGATCTCGTTGAGCCGCTTCTTCAGGTTCAGGATTTCCTGGGCATGCAGCATGATGTCGGTGGCCTGGCCCTGGAAGCCGCCGGAGGGCTGATGCACCATGATGCGCGCATTCGGCAGCGAGAAGCGCATGTCCTTCTCGCCGGCGCAGAGCAGCAGCGAGCCCATCGAGGCGGCCTGCCCCGTGCACAGCGTCGAAACCGGCGGGCGGATGAACTGCATGGTGTCGTAGATCGCAAGGCCCGACGTCACCACGCCGCCCGGCGAGTTGATGTACATCGAGATTTCCTTCTTCGGATTTTCCGCCTCGAGGAACAAGAGCTGCGCGACGACCAGCGTCGACATGCCGTCCTCGACCGGCCCGGTCAGGAAGATGATGCGCTCCTTCAGGAGGCGCGAGAAGATGTCGTAGGCGCGCTCGCCACGGTTGGTCTGCTCGACCACCATGGGCACGAGGTTCATGTAGGTTTCAACCGGATCGCGCATGAGTCACCTAGGGTTTTCGGAGACGGACATCGCCGGCCTGGCTGCCAGTTTGGCTGGATTTGCCGGAAGGGCGGATGGACGTCCAGTGATGCAGGAACTTGGGTAAGAAGTAGAAGGCGTATCGACAGATATAGCCCAATTCGCTTCTGACAAGTGCGGAGCGCATTAAGGCTTAATCTGTCGGGCAGTTGAAGCTGATTCGCACAAAGAGGCCCAGCCGGCCATCTGGCTAGCTGGGCCTCTTCGCTGATCATCCTTAATAGATGACTGTCCCAGAGCCCCATTCCGACGGAATCGGAACGGGCCTAGTTTTGACGCGCTTTCCTTACGCGAACCGGCATCCACTTCGCTCGAAAACGCTCCAGAGCCATCAGGCGGCGGTCTTTTCCGCCTCGTCGTCCTTGTAGAGGTCCTCGCGCGAGACCTTCTTCTCGGTCACGTTGGCGAGTTCGAGGATGAAGTCGACGACCTTGTCCTCATAGATCGGTGCGCGAAGCTGGGCCAACGCCTGGGCGTTGCTGCGATAATAGTCCCAGACTTCCTTCTCGCGGCCGGGCATGGAGCGCGCGCGCTCGATCACGGCGCGGCCGACCTCGTCGTCGGTCACGGAGATCTTGTTCTTCTCGCCGATCTCGGAGAGCACGAGGCCGAGCCGCACGCGGCGGTCGGCGATCTTGCGGTACTCTTCCTTGGCCGCATCCTCAGTGGTGTCCTCGTCGGCAAAGGTCTTGCCGGCGGAGGCCATCTCGGCCTTGACCGAGTTCCACATCAGATTGAACTCTTCGTCGACCAGCGAGGGCGGCGCCTCGAAGCGGTGCGCCTCGTCGAGGCGGTCGAGCAGCGCGCGCTTGACGCGCTGGCGCGTCGCGCCGGCAAACTCGGCAACCAGACGCTCGCGCGCGGCTTCCTTCAGCTTGTCCAGCGATTCGAGGCCGAGCGTCTTGGCGAACTCGTCGTCGACGGCGAGATCCTGCGGCGCCTCGATCAGCGTCGCGGTGGTCTCGAACTCGGCTGGCTGGCCGGCGAGCTTGTCGTTCATGTAGTTGTTCGGGAACGACACTTTCAGCGTGCGCGTCTCATTGGCGCCGATGCCGATCAGCTGCTCCTCGAAGCCGGGAATGAAGGTGTTGGAGCCGATGGCGACCTGGATGCCCTCGCCGGTGCCGCCCTCGAAGACTTCGCCGTTGATCCTGCCCTTGAAGTTGATGGTGACGCGGTCACCCGAGGCAGCCTTGGCGCCCTCGCCCTTGTCGGCAAAGGCGCGGTTGGTATCGGCGATGCGCTTGATCGCCTCGTCGACGTCAGCGTCGGTGACGTCGGCGACGGGCTTCTCGACCTCGAAGGTCTTGAAGTCGGCGAGCGCAATCGAAGGCACCACCTCGATCGCGACCGTATAGGTCAGATCGGTCTTGCCGCTCAGCAATTCCTCAACCTCGGCCTGCTCGCTCGGCATGGTGATCTTCGGCTCGGTCGCAAGGCGAAAGCCGCGCTCGGAGAACAGCTGCGTGTTGGTGTCACGGATGGTCTGGTCGATGGTCTCGGCCATCACCGAGCGGCCATAGACCTTCTTGAGGTGAGCGACCGGCACCTTGCCGGGACGGAAGCCGTTGATGCGAACCTTGTCCTTGAGGTCAACGAGCTTGGCACCGGCCTTGGCGTCGAGATCCGACGCAGGGACGCTGATCTTGAACTCGTGCTTCAAACCTTCCGAGAGGGTCTCTGTGACCTGCATGGCGTCCAATCTTCTTCTCGTTCGGTCCCGGCGCGCATGCGTCGGGACGCTGTCATTAATCGATCCGACGCGAGGCAAACGCCTCAACGCCGGTGCTTCATTGGACCGGCTCCCAGCGGACAAACATCCGCGCGGAAGCAGGTCTCGTAATCCGTGCAAACGCGATAAGCGCTTGGTGCGGGCGGAGGGACTCGAACCCCCACAACTTTCGTCACTGGAACCTAAATCCAGCGCGTCTACCAGTTCCGCCACGCCCGCGTGAAGTTGCATCAAGACCGGCCGCGATGCCGCGGGCGGCCGGGCTTATAGCATGTGCCTGACTGTTCGCAGCAAAAAAATGGCCCGATGGAGGCAGGCTTTACGTAGGCACGGCGGCTGGACTTATCCAGCGCGGCGTGGTCCGGATCGGCCCATGAAACCTGGGATCTTCGACCCGACCCGACGCGAGCTTTTGGCCGGCCTTGGCGCCGGACTTTCAGCCGGGCTTGGCGCCTCGGCGGCCGGGCTGATCACGGGTGGCGCAGGCCCGCTCGTGACCGCCCAGCTCGCCCTTCAGGCAAGGCCGGCGACGCTGGCTCTCAGGCCAGGGCAGCCACCTACATCAATCTGGGAGCTCGCCGCCGTAAGCCACATTGGGGACGTCCGTCTGAGGCGTGGCGACCGTTGCGAAGTGGTGTTTCGGAACGACCTACCTGTGCCGCTTGCGCCAGTCTGGTACGGCCTCAGCGGCGGTGCCCCGGCCGACCCCCTCCGGGGACGCGCGCCTGCCCCACCAGCTGCAGTCGAAACATCAATCATTTCAATTCCTAATGCAGGAACCTTGCTGGCCGACTTCCGCCTGTTCGAGGACGGCCTGAAGCAGCCGGCCCGCCCGCTTCCGATCATCGCGGCCGAGACCGGCCCGGTCGCCGTCGATCGTGACGAGGTCCTGCTGATCGAGGAATGGCGCCTGCAGCCGGACAGCACCGCGGTCCCGCCGGGCCAGGACCCGAAGGACGCGAAGCCGCTCTATACAATCAACGGGCAGACTTCATTCGAACTCTCAGCCTTGGCCGGCCAGCGGCTGCGACTGCGCATTATCAACGGCTCGCAACGCTCTGTTCTCGCAATTAAATTGGAAAATCACGAAGTTAACGTCATGGCCTTGGACGGACAGCCGGCCGAGCCGTTCCCGGCCCGCAACGGCGCCCTGGTGCTGGCGCCGGGCGCACGCGCCGATGCGTTTGTGGATACGGCCACATCGGCCGCATTCCTGCTGCACGACGGCAAGGAGGCGCGAAAAGTCGGTCAGTTGACGGTCTCAGGCACACTGGAGCGGCGCGTGCCGCTGTTGCCGCCGCAGCCGCTCCCTGCAAACGATCTCCCCGAGAAGCTCGACCTGAAAGGCGCCCTGCGGTTCGATGTCGCGCTCGGCGCAGCCGACGCCGGCTGGATCCGGCCTGCAAGCTTCTCCACCGCCTCAACCGCGGCCTTCCGCGCCAAGGCCGGCCGCACGGTCGTGCTGGCCCTCAAGAACGCCGCTCCCGCAACGACCGTCTTCCACCTGCACGGCCAACCCTTCCGCCTGCTCGACAAGCTCGACGACGGCTGGAAACCCTACTGGCTCGACACGCTCGCGATCGAGCCCGGCCAGACCCAGCGCATCGCCTTCGCGGCGACCTCGCCCGGACGATGGCTGATCGAATCCGTCGCCACCGACTGGGCCGCGCCGCGACTGGTGCGGTGGTATGGGGTGGAGTGAGGTCGCGCGACTAGGCGTGCGGCTTGGCCGTGAGTTCGATTCCAAGTGCCTTCATCACCGCGATCGTCGTCTTGAGCGTCGGATTGCCGTTGGTGCTGAACGAGCGATAGAGTTGCTCGCGAGACAGGCCGGTATCCTTGGCAATCTGCGTCATCCCTTTGGCGCGAGCAACGACGCCAAGCGCATGTGCGATATAGGCCGCATTCCGCCGTGCCCATGTCGGCGAGCGCGAGCTTCCTGAGCACTAGTACTCCACCCCCAGCGCAGAATAGATCCGCCGATGCACGGCCGGCAGCGTCTCGGTGAGATCCTCGGCGATCAGGCCCGGCCCGGCTTCGCTTGCGGCCTCACCATGCATCCATACGCCAATGCTGGCGGCTTCGAAAGCCGGCACGCCCTGCGCCAGGAGCCCTGCGATGATGCCGGACAGCACGTCGCCGGCGCC
>NZ_JALBHA010000197.1:0-10498 GCF_023006445.1 Bradyrhizobium sp. SHOUNA76 | reverse complement strand
CAGCCGCCCGATCGGGCCGGACGGCCGGTCTGCGTGCTCGTGATGTCCAAGTGCAGCCAACGCGGCTCACTCCACCTTGCGAATGCGTTCGATCAGCGCGGCCGCGGCGGGATCGCGCCCCGCCTTGGCGTAGATCGCGGCCATGGCGTCCTCGAACGGCTTGCGGTCGATATCCCTGACGATGGTGACGCCCGCTTCCTGCGCCTTGCGCTGCGACTGTTCCTCCAGGTCACGCCATTTCTCGCGCATGAACCGGCTGGAGCGCTGCGCTGCCTCCCGGAAGATGGTCTGGTCGTCCGGCGACAGGCTCTGCCAGGCCTTCTGCGAGATCACCAGCACTTCGGGACTCATCGTGTGCTCGGTGAGCGCAAGGTAGCCGGCATGCTTGTAATGGTCTGTCGTCACGAAAGATGGCCAGTTGTTTTCGGCGCCGTCGATCAGATGGTTGGTGAGCCCGGTGAGCACCTGCCCGTAAGGAAGCTCGACCGGCTCGGCGCCGAGCGAACGGATCATCTGGCTCATCAACTCCGACTGCTGCACCCGGATCCGCAATCCCCTGAGGTCCGCGATATTCCTCACCGGGCGGACACCGTTGTAGATCGACCGCGCGCCGGAATCGTAGAAAGCGAGCCCGACGAACCCGTAGGGCTCGAAACTGCCGAGGATCTCGCTGCCGATCGGCCCGTCCAGCACTTTCTGCATGTGCTCGATGGACCGGAACAGGAACGGCATGGCGAGCACGTTCATGGCCGGAACGAAATTGCCGATCAGCGCCACGTTGGTCCGGTTGAGGTCGATCGCGCCGGCCCGGGTCTGCTCGATGGTCTCCTTTTCCTCGCCGAGCTGGCGGGAGTGGAACACCTTGATCTCGTGGCGCCCGCCGCAGCGCTCGGCAACCAGGGCGCCCATGTAGCGCAGCGCCTGGACGGTCGGGTAATCCTCGGTCTGGGTGTCGGCGGCGCGAAATTCGCGCGCAACGGCGCCCGTCGCGCGCAAGCCTATCGAGACTGCGGCGAGCAGAAGCGCGACGAAGATCACCCCGGTCCGCGAGAGTTCGGCACGGCTTAGCACTGGCACACTCAACCCCTCAGTGGTGGAGTCTATGGCGGGAGCAAAAGGTTCAATGCAATCTAGCAGATGGTCGGGGGAAGGCCATCCCGCCGGCGCCGAGGCAGCGATTGTGCGGCGCGGCCGGCGCGCATTCCGGGTTGAAACCAAATATGCCGCGCCGTAAGCAAGGTCGTCCGCCGTTTGTCGCGCGGCACGGGAAGAGCCATCGTGACTTCAGCATCGCGCCTTTTGCAGCTCGTCGCCGCCTTTGTGGCTCTCTCGTTGGCGGCTCCCGTGCGTGCCGCCACCGACATCGCCTGGTGGCACGCCATGTCCGGCGAACTCGGGCGGCAGCTCGAGAAACTGGCCTCGGACTTCAACGCCTCGCAGTCCGAATACCGCATCGTGCCTGCTTACAAGGGCAATTACACCGAGACGGTGACCGCCGCGATCTTCGCCTTCCGCTCGCGCAGCCAGCCCGCGATCGTCCAGGTCAACGAGGTCGCCACCGCCACCATGACCGCGGCCAAGGGCGCGATCTATCCGGTGTTCAGCCTGATGCGGGACCAGGGCGAGCCGTTCTCGCTGGCCGATTACCTGCCCGCGGTCTCCGGCTATTACACCGATGCAGCCGGCAATCTGCTGTCGTTCCCGTTCAATTCCTCGACGCCGATCCTGTACTACAACAAGACCATGTTCCGCGACGCGGGCCTCGATCCGGAGACGCCGCCGAAGACCTGGCCGGAATTGGGGCTGGCTGCAAAGCGGCTGCGCGACCGTGGCGCTCCTTGCGGCTTCACCACGTCATGGCCGTCCTGGATCCATGTCGAGAATTTCTCCGCTTTCCACGATCTGCCGCTGGCGAGCCGCGCGAACGGTTTTGCCGGGTTGGATGCGGAATTGACCATCAACAATCCATCGCTCGTGCATCACATCGCAGCGCTCAGCGAGTGGCAGAAGACCAAGCTGTTCGATTATAGCGGCCGCGGCCAATCGGCCGAGCCACGCTTCCAGAAGGGCGAGTGCGGCATCTTCATCGGCTCCTCGGCCACGCGCGCCGACATAAGAGCGAATTCGAAGTTCGATATCGGCTACGGCATGATGCCGTACTGGCCCGACATGAAAGGCGCGCCGCAGAATTCGATCATCGGCGGCGCCACGCTGTGGGTGCTGCGCGATCGGCCGCGCGAGGAATACAAGGGCGTGGCGCGGTTCTTCGCCTATCTGTCGCAGCCCGGTGTGCAGGCCGCCTGGCATCAGAACACCGGCTATCTGCCCGTGACCCGCGCCGCCTTCGAGCTGACGCGGTCGCAAGGGTTTTACGAGCGCAATCCGGGCTCGGCGATCTCGTTCGAGGAGATCACGCTGCATCCGCCGACGGAGAATTCGAAGGGCGTCCGGCTCGGCTCGTTCGTCCTGATCCGCGGCGCGATCGAGGACGAGCTGGAGCAGGCCTTCGCCGGCCACAAGAGCGCGCAAGCCGCGCTCGATTCCGCCGTCGAGCGCGGCAACAAGATCCTCCGCCAGTTCGAGCGCGCAAGCCCGGAGCGGTAGCGTATTGCGAATGAGCCTAGCTGTGGCCGCCAGCGAGATGTGCTCCCTCCCTCGCTTGCGGGGGAGGGTTGGGGAGAGGGTGTCTCCGCAATGGGACAGTCCCCCAGAGGAGAAAACCCTCACCCGCGCCTTCGGCGCGACCTCGCCCGCAAGCGGGAGAGGTGCACCATTTCCTGGGCTCGCACTGAATCAAACAGGGCCGCCTCGCGCGAGCGAGTGCGAATGACCATCCAGCCATCGCAACAACTCCCTCAGCTCGCCGACGCCCAAAGCTTCCGCGCCTTCCGCTCCGATGCGCCGCGTTGGCTGCCGATCGCGCTCGATATCGCGCGCGGCCACGGTCTCGATGTCGGCTCGCCGCATGTGTTCGCGACCGGCACCAATCTCGTGGTCGGGCTCGGTGAGAAACTGATCCTGAAGATCTTTCCGCCGCGGCTCGCAGCCCAATTCGTCTCCGAGCGCGGCTCGCTGGCGCAGCTGAAAGGCCATCTCGACCTGCCGATCCCCGAGATCGTTGCCGAAGGCGTGCGCGATGGCTGGCCCTATCTCGTCATCACGCGTCTTGCCGGCACGCTCGGCTCGGAGGTGTGGCCTTCTCTGCCGGAAGACCAGAAGGAGCGCGCGCTGCGCCAGATCGGCGAGACCATCGCCGCCGTGCAGCGTGTCCCGCTCGGACCGCTGGCGCAAATCGAGCCGCGCTGGGACGACTTTATGCGCCAGCAGATGCAGGGTTGCCGTGCCAGGCACGAGCGTCTTGGCCTTGCCGCGAAATTCCTTAGGGGCCTCGACGATCTCCTGCATGACGCTGAAAAACTGATTCCGATGGATGCACCGCCGGTGATGCTGATCGGCGAATACATTCCTGAAAACTTCCTGCTCGCCTGCGACGACGGCCAATGGTCGCTCGCCGGGCTATTCGACTTCGGCGACGTGCTGGCGGGATGGCGCGACTACGACCTGCTCGGGCCCAGCGCGTTCATGGCAGCGGGCCGGCCGGGGAGGGTGCGTAGCCTGCTCGAAGGCTTTGGCTATTCAAGACCCGATTTCGCGCTCAAGCGCCGGCTCATGGCGCTGATGCTGCTGCACCGCGCCAGCGACCTCAACGCGCACGTCTGCATCGAGGGCTGGCAGCAACAGGCGGATGATCTGGTTGCGCTTCAGGAGCTGATCTGGGCGGTGTGAGCGCTCCACGGCTCACCTTCATTCCCGGGCGCCGCGGAGCGGCGAGCCCGGAATCCATTGTCGCCCCCGTGTTGTGGCCCGATGGATTCCGGGCTCGATGCTGCGCATCGCCCCGGAATGACAGCCGAGGCCTGCCGCTACGGCTCGGCGCCGAGGATCCCAGCCGTCGCCTTCCCAATGGGCTTTCAAATTATGCAGCCTAATTTTTACGCAATTGCCTCCCTTTGTATGCAATTCTGCCCGACCTCCAGAACAGCAAAACTGTAATAATAGCTTTTAATATCAGATATTTATACCAAATAAATCGCCTCCCTAAGCCTTGGCACAAACCTTGCGAATCCAGTTCCAACCAAATCCTTTTGCGTTGGAGCCATTTCATGAAGCGCCGCGATTTCCTCAAGTCCGTGTCCGGATTGGCCGCCGGAGCGGCGCTTCCGGCGATGCCACAGGTCATCTCCACCGCCTATGCCGACGCGCGCTCGGAGACGCTGCTGATCGTCTCGGAGGGCGGACCGAACAATCTCGACATTCACGGCATCGGCACCAACGTGCCCGGCTATGAGGTGTCGTGGAATTGCTACGACCGCCTGATCAGCCACGAGATGAAGGTCGGCCCCGGCGGCGTGCCCTATTACGACCGCGACAAGTTCAAGGGCGAGCTCGCCGAGGACTTCAAGATCGACGACATGTCGGTCACCTTCAAGCTGCGCAAGAACGCCAAATTCCACGACGGCGCGCCCGTCACCGCCAAGGACGTGAAATGGTCGCTCGACCGCGCTGTCAGCGTCGGCGGCTTTCCGACCTTCCAGATGAGCGCGGGCTCTCTCACAAAACCCGAGCAGTTCGTCGTGATCGACGACTACACCGTGCGCGTCGACTTCCTGAAAAAGGACAGGCTGACGATCCCCGATCTCGCCGTCATCGTGCCCTGCATCGTCAACTCCGAGCTGGTGAAGAAGAACGCCAGCGAGAAGGATCCCTGGGGCCTCGAATTCACCAAGCAGCAGACCGCGGGCTCCGGCGCCTACAAGGTGACGAAGTGGACCGCCGGCACCGAAGTCATCATGGAGCGCAACGAGGACTGGGTCTGCGGTCCACTGCCGAAGATCAAGCGCGTGATCTGGCGCATGGTGCCGCAGGCCGGCAACCGCCGCGCGCTGCTGGAGCGCGGCGATGCCGACATCTCCTACGAGCTGCCGAACAAGGACTTCCAGGAGATGAAGGCGAACGGCAAGCTCAACGTGGTGTCGCTGCCGTTCTCCAACGGCATCCAGTATATCGGCATGAACGTCACCAAGCCGCCGTTCGACAATCCCAAGGTGCGTCAGGCGGTGGCCTACGCGCTGCCCTACCAGAAGATCATGGACGCGGTGATGTTTGGCCTCGCCAACCCCATGTTCGGTGCGGCCAAGGACAAGCCGACCGAGATCGCCTGGCCGCAGCCGCACAAATACGACACCGACATCGAGAAGGCGAAGGCGCTGCTCAGCGAGGCCGGCTACGCCAACGGCTTCGAGACCACGATCTCGTTCGACCTCAATTTCGCCGGCGTCAACGAGCCGCTCTGCGTGCTGGTGCAGGAGAGCCTCGCGCAGATCGGCATCAAGACCACCATCAACAAGGTGCCCGGCGCCAACTGGCGCACTGAATTGAACAAGAAGGAGATGCCGCTCTTCACCAACGTGTTCTCGGGCTGGCTCGATTACCCCGAATACTTCTTTTACTGGTGCTATCACGGCAACAATTCCGTCTTCAACACCATGAGCTACAAGTCGGCGGAGATGGACAAGCTGATCGACGGCGCGCGCACGGCCGCTGCGACCGGCGACAAGGCGGCCTACGATGCCGACGTGAAGGGCTTCGTCGATCTCGCCTTCACCGACATCCCGCGCATCCCGCTGTACCAGCCGTTCGTCAACGTCGCGATGCAGAAGAACATCAGCGGCTACCAATACTGGTTCCACCGGAGGCTGGACTATCGCGCGCTGGCGAAGGGGTGAGCGGGGCGAATGGCGGATAGCGAATAGGGGGTGGCGAATGCAGGCTATCGGTCGTGAACATCTATTCGCCACTCGCCATTCGCCATTCGCGCGAACGGAGCGCGCCCCATGCTGACCATGATCGGCAAGCGCCTGATGTTCGCTGTCCCCTCCCTCATCGGCGTCGTCATCGTCACCTTCCTGCTGACGCGCGCGCTGCCCGGTGATCCCGCCGCATACTTCGCCGGTCCCGCCGCCACGAAGGAAGCCGTCGAGCAGATCCGGAAAAAACTCGGTCTCGACAAGCCGCTGATCGAGCAGTTCTTCCGCTACACCAATGACCTCGCCCATGGCGATTTCGGCAATTCGCTCACCACGGGTCAGCCGGTCGCGGCCGAGATCCGCAACCGCCTGCCGGCCTCGGCCGAGCTGACGCTGCTCGGCCTCATCGTCTCCGTCGCGATCGCGATTCCGCTCGGTGTGCTCGCGGCGACGCGGCCGGGATCATGGATCGACCATCTCTGCCGGGTCACGACGACGGCCGGCGTGTCGCTGCCGGTGTTCTTCACTGGCCTCGTGCTGGTCTATGTCTTCTACTTCCGGCTCGGCTGGTCGCCGGCGCCGCTCGGCCGTCTCGACGTGTTCTACAGCGCGCCGCCGACGGTCACAGGCTTCTATCTGATCGACACGCTGATCGCGCGCGACCTCGAGGCGTTCCGCTCCGCGCTGAGCCAGTTGATCCTCCCCGCAACGACGCTCGCGATCTTCTCGCTGGCGCCGATCGCGCGCATGACGCGCGCCTCGATGCTGGCGGTGCTGGCGTCCGAATTCGTCCGCACCGCGCGCGCCAGCGGCCTGTCGCCGGCGACCGTCATCGTCACCTACGCCTTTCGCAACGCCATGCTGCCCGTCATCACCACGCTCAGCATGGTGTTCTCGTTCCTGTTAGGGGCCAACGTGCTGGTCGAAAAAGTGTTCGCCTGGCCCGGCATCGGCTCCTACGCGGTGGAAGCGCTGATCTCGTCGGATTTCGCGCCGGTGCAGGGTTTTGTGCTGACAATGGCGGTCATGTACGTGCTGCTCAATCTGATCATCGACATACTGTATGGCGTGATCGATCCGCGCGTCCGGTTGGAGGGCTAGCGCATGATGAACGCGTCTGGTGCGAGCTGGGCGGACGGTGCGCTCCCTCCCCCGCTTGCGGGGGAGGGCTGGGGAGAGGGTGTCTCCGCAATCGAGAACCCCCAAGAGGAGAGAACCCTCACCCGGCGCGTTGCGCCGACCTCTCCCGCAAGCGGGAGAGCTAAAGCGAGCTCGAGGCTCGTCCGGTCATCCCAACGCTTAGGAGTGAAGTCATGAGCTCCGTTGCGCCTGCTGTTGAACCCGTCGGCCCCGCCCGCACGTCGGGACTCGCTGCCGTTCTCGAACAGACCCGCTACGTGCTCGGCGAGAACAAGGTCACGGGCTTCGCCTTCGCGCTGCTGATCCTGATCCTCATCGCCGCGATCTTCGGCCCTTATGTGGTGCCGTATGATCCGCTGGCGTCCGACACCGCCGCATCGCTGAAGCCGCCGTCGGCGGCGCACTGGTTCGGCACCGACCAGCTCGGGCGCGACATTTTCAGCCGCGTCATCGTCGCGACCCGGCTCGACACGTTCATCGCGGTCGCCTCGGTCGCGCTGGTGTTCCTGATGGGCGGCCTTGCCGGAATCGCGGCGGGCTATTTCGGCGGCTGGACCGATCGCATCGTCGGCCGCATCGCCGACACCATCATGGCCTTTCCGTTGTTCGTGCTGGCGATGGGCATCGTCGCCGCGCTCGGCAACACCGTACAGAACATCATCCTGGCCACCGCCATCGTGAACTTCCCGCTCTATGCCCGCGTCGCGCGTGCCGAAGCCAATGTCCGCCGCAACGCCGGCTTCGTGCAGGCCGCGCGCCTGTCCGGCAACGGCGAATTCCGTATCCTGCTGGTGCATATCCTGCCGAACATCATGCCGATCATGATCGTGCAGATGTCGCTGACCATGGGCTACGCCATTCTCAACGCCGCCGGCCTCTCCTTCATCGGCCTCGGCGTCCGCCCGCCGACCGCGGAATGGGGCATCATGGTCGCCGAAGGCGCCGGCTTCATGGTGTCGGGCGAATGGTGGATCGCGCTCTTCCCGGGCCTTGCTTTGATGATCGCGGTGTTCTGCTTCAACCTCCTCGGCGACGGCCTGCGCGACATCGTCGACCCCCAGCGGAGGACGTGATGGTGCGTGCTCAGGGCGAGGTAATCAACGCGGCATGTAAGGTGGGCACTGCTCTCTCATTCCCTCCCCCCTTGCGGGGGAGGGGCAGGGAGAGGGGTAGCCACGAACTCAGACCTCTCCCGGGGCCACCCCTCTCCCCAACCCTCCCCCGCAAGGGGGAAGGGAGCGAGAGGCCGGTGCCCGCCTTACACGTAAAATTCCGGCCGAAATTCCCCAACGATTCCAATCCCATTCTACTGTGCATGGGGTTGTTTTCGCGTTTTTTGATCGGGAGGCCCGCTTGACCGCCCAGCCCCTGCTCGACGTTCAGGACCTCACCGTCGAATTCACCACCCGCCGCGGCATCGTGAAAGCGGTGCAGCACGTCAATATCTCCGTCGCCAAGGGGGAGACGCTGGCCATCGTCGGCGAGTCCGGCTCCGGCAAGTCCGTGACCTCCTATGCGGTGATGCGCATCCTCGACCGCGCCGGGCGGATCGCCGAGGGCTCGGTGATGTTCTCCGGCATCGACGTCAAGGCCGCGACCGAGGACCAGATGCGCGACCTGCGCGGCCGCGAAGTCTCGATGATCTTCCAGAACCCGCGCGCCGCCCTCAATCCGATCCGCAAGGTCGGCGACCAGATCGAGGACGTGCTGCGCACCCATGTGCAGCAGGCCCAGGTCAGAGATCACGGCGAGAAGGCGATCGAGGCGCTGGAGCAGGTCAAGATCGCCCGCCCGCGCGAGCGCTATCACGCCTATCCGTTCGAGCTGTCGGGCGGCATGTGCCAGCGCGTCGTCATCGCGCTCGCGCTCGCCTGCAATCCGCAGCTGCTGATCGCCGACGAGCCGACCACCGGTCTCGACGTCACCACGCAGAAGGCGGTGATGGATCTGATCGTCGAGCTGACCAAGCGCAAGGCGATGTCGACCATCCTGATCACCCACGATCTCGGCCTCGCGGCGGCCTATTGCGATCGCGTCGTGGTGATGGAGAAGGGCCGCGTGGTCGAGACCGCGAAAGCCGCCGACATTTTTGCCAACCCGCAGCACCCCTACACCAAGAAGCTGATGCGCGCGACGCCGCGGCTCGGTGTGTCGTTGCGGGACCTGCTGCCGGAGGAGGATGCTCACGCGTCTCAATCGCCGGTCGTCATGGCCGGGCCTGACCCGGCCATCCATCCCGCTTCGCAAGACTCCCCCCAGTCGATGGATCCCCGGGTCAAGCCCGGGAGCGACGAGAACGCAAAGCCCCTCCTCGTCGTCGACAAGCTCGTCAAGGAATACCCCCGCCAAGGCGCGACCGCCGTGCTCGGAAAACTGTTCGGCCGCAAGCCGCCGGTGGAGCCGGACGTGTTCCGCGCCGTCGACGGCATCAGCTTCGCGGTCGGTCACGGCGAGAGCGTCGGCCTCGTCGGCGAGTCCGGGTGCGGCAAATCGACGACGTCGATGATGGTGATGCGGCTCCTGGACCAGACCTCCGGCCTGATCCAGTTCGAGGGCGAGGACATCTCCGCCATCGCACCGTCAGCCTTCGCCCGGCTGCCGCAGCGCAGTCGCATCCAGATGGTGTTCCAGGATCCGACCGACAGCCTGAACCCGCGCTTCACCGCCGCGCGCGCCATCGTGGACCCCATCATGCAGCTGGGGGATATCAGAGGACGCGACGCGCTGCGGGCCCGCTGCGAGGAACTCGCGAGCATGGTCGGCCTGCCGCACAACCTGCTCGACCGCTTCCCGCACCAATTGTCCGGTGGCCAGAAGGCCCGCGTCGGCATCGCCCGTGCGGTCGCGCTGCATCCAAAGCTCGTTATCCTGGACGAGCCGACGGCGGCGCTGGACGTCTCGGTGCAGGCCGTGGTGCTCAACCTGCTTCAGGACCTGAAGCAGCGGCTAGGCATGAGCTATCTGTTCGTCTCGCATGATTTGAATGTGGTGCGCTTGTTGTGCGATCGTGTCATTGTGATGCGGGCGGGACGGATCGTCGAGGAGGGTTCTTCCGAGCAGGTGCTCGGCGATCCCAAGGACGACTACACCAAGGAACTGCTGACGGCGATCCCGCATCCGCCGTTGCCGGTGCACTGAGATCAGCTTGAGAGAGTGATGGCCGAACCCCTGGACGACTATATCGACGCCGTATCGAAAGCGCTGGCGCTGCCGGTCGAGGAGGCCTGGAGGCCCGCGGTGCGTGCGAACCTCGAAGTGTCGCTGCGCCTTTCCCGCCTCGTCGACGAATTCGCGCTGCCGGACGAGACCGAGCCGGCGCCGATCTTCACGGTTTGATGCTGTCATGACCACCAAGCCAGAAATGACGGCCGCCGAGATCGCCAGCGCGGTCGCGGCCCGCAGGATGTCCGCGCTCGATGCGACTGAAGCCGCGCTTGCGCGCATCAAGCAGCACGACACCGTCCTCAATTCCTTCACCGATGTCACCGCCGATCGCGCCCGCGCGAAAGCGCGCGCGATCGATGCCGACATCGCCGCCGGCAAGACCGTCG
>NZ_JALBHA010000196.1:0-10512 GCF_023006445.1 Bradyrhizobium sp. SHOUNA76 | reverse complement strand
AGGCGCAGGCGCCGTCGACGGTGCCGGACGCGATCCGCCGGCTCCCGGGCTGAATGAGAAGTCTTCGGCCAATGAAGAGGATATCCACGGCACCTGCTCGCCGCGCGAGGCGCGGGTGACGCCCATCTTGGTCCGGTTCAGCGTCTCCTCGGCCATCAGGTCGGGGACGCGGATTTCCTTGAGGAGCTCCTGGACGAACAGGCTGTGATCGCCGCCGGCGTCCGAGACCACCGAGGCCAGCGCCGCCGAATACATCACCAGCGTGCCGTTCGGCGCGATGACCGGGGTCAGGCCGGCCGAGAAGCTGCGGAACCGGCGCTCGAACGGGTTCCGCCTGGAGGCGTCGATCAGCGCGATCTTCACGCCGGCGCCGCGGGTATTGAGCTCGCCGAGGACGGTCTCGAGGCTGAAACCGTCGCGGCGCACGTCGGATTCCGTCCAGATCTGCGCATCGATCGGCAGCAAGTAGCTCTGGCGCGCCGACTGGATGCCGAAGCCGCTGAAAAACACCAGCGCCACCGATCCCGGCTTGATCTTGCCGTAGAGCTTGTCGAAGGCGCGGCGCATGCCGTCGCCGGTCAGATTCTCGCCGATCTCGACCGCAAAGCCGTCGCGCTTGAGCTCGTCGGCGACGTTGCGCGCATCGTTGATCGGTTCCTTCAGCGGGGCATCCGCGTCCGGATATTTGGCATTGCCGATGACCAACGCAAAACGGTCTCCGGCCGCAAGCGATGGAGCAGTCGGGACGAGCGAGATGAGCAAGGGCAGAAGGAAAAAGAAGCGAATTTTCATAATCAGCGCGGTCCAGCCAAAAAGGCGCCGTTCCTAGCTTGCGCCGCGGCGACCTTAACTTACGCTTCCTGCATTATCAAACTGGGGACGGGGGGCGTCAACCACTTGGAGATTCGGCGTTATCGCGACGATTGACCGCAACGTCCGGGGCGCCGCAAGGGGAATAAACAGTCTCATGTTTCTGCTCCGACGTGATCCGGCTCGATCTGGCCGGCGGCACGTTAGGACCTCCATGGCGTCGAAAATGTGATTGGTCTCACATTGAAAGGTCTGCCCCGTCGCGCCGCGAGGCGTTTGACCTTTGCAGCGGACAATGGCTTGCTGCGCAGGATCGTCCCGGAAGGTCCACTCAGAAAAGCAAAGCAAAAAGCAAGAATCATGGGAAACGCCTACGAAATCTACGCCCTGCGCTATGCGACGATGTCGCCGCGTACCCCCAGCATGAACTTCCTTCAGCCCGATCCGCATGACAGCGCGGCGCAGGACCTCGACTATTTCGTCTGGCTGATCCGCGGGGGCGGCCGCGACATTCTGGTCGACACCGGCTTCAATGCCGAGGAGGCGAGCGCGCGGGCGCGCAAGCTGACGCTCAATCCGGTCGATGCGCTGGAGCGCTTTGGCGTTGCGGCGTCAAACGTTCGCGACGTCATCGTGACGCATCTGCATTACGACCACGCCGGTAATCTCGATCGCTTCCCGAATGCGCGCTTCCATCTGCAGGAGCGCGAGATGGCTTACGCGACCGGCCGCTGCATGTGCAACGGCCTGCTGCGCCATCCGTTCTCGGTCGAGCACGTCACGCAGATGGTGCGCCACGTCTATGGCGAGCGCGTCAATTTCTATTCCGGTGACGGCGAGGTCGCGCCCGGAGTCACCGTGCACCGCGTCGGCGGCCATTCGGACGGCTTGCAGGTGGTCAAGGTCGAGACCGCGCGCGGCCCGGTGGTGCTGGCGTCCGATGCCGCGCATTACTACGCCAACCTGCAGCGGCGCAGCCCGTTCCCGATCGTCTACAATGTCGGCGACATGGCGGTGGGTTGGGAGACGATCGAGCGCCTCGCCGGCCACCCTGATAGATTCATCCCCGGCCACGATCCGATCGTGACGGAAATCTATCCGCGCGCCAGCGACAAGGTCGAGGCCTGGGCGCTGCACCTGCCGCCGTCGCGGTCATTTGCGAAATAGCGTGAGTGCCAGACCCTCATCCTGAGGGGCGCGCTCTTGCGCGCCGTCTCGAAGGATGAAGGCCGAGATGCAGCAGCGGAACCTTCATGGTTCTCGCGGTTATGCGAAGCGTCCTCCGCTGGACGGCGCTTGCGCGTCTCCTCACCATGAGGGGGCGACTGGTCATCAGGAATGCAAGGGCGTGTACTTCGTAAATCCGGGATGGTTGCTTTCGAGGGTAAAGCGGGCACCCGGCCCCGAACCCGGAATGTCGCCCTGTGACCCTTAGCGGTCATCATCACCCGCGTACTCTAGAAGCCGTTCACCGACCCCGGCTCAGAGGGATCGAATGCGATCATCTCGGGACCGCCTTTTCGAAAGGGCCTCACTCTGAGCGGTCTACGGCTTAACCGGAAGCACTAGTTCCATCAGGTCTTTTGCCACGCTAACCCTGCCGGAATAGTTCTCCCTGACGGCGGCAATCCATTGATCGTCGGTGACATCGATATCACCAGGCACTAGATGACTGAGCACCAGTAATTTCACGCCAGCCGCACTGGCAATCTTGCCGACATCCTGCGCCGTCGTATGGCTCGCCATCAAATGCTTGCCCAGCGTGGCCCCATTCTTAACGCGTGCGACGAGTTTCTCCACGAATGGGGCGAAAAGCGCCTCGTGGACCAGCACATCGGCGCCCTTGGCAAATTCCGCCAACTTCGGATTGTATTCGGTGTCGCTTGAGAACACGATCACGCCGTCGGGAGTCGTGAACTTGTAGGCGAAATTGTCGGTGATCGGAGGATGCGGAGTGCGAAAAGCGGTAATCGTAAACTCATCGGTTTTCAGGAACTCGCCGTCGGCGACGATATCCTTCGCGATCAAGAGCGGACGGGGATCCGGGCGTCCTTCGTCCGCAATGCGGGTGTCAACGTCGAACTTGTTCAGCTCCCAATAAGTCTTTGTCATCTCCTCGAGCCCGTTCGGGCCGAACGAATGAATCGGCGTCGAGAGGCCAGAGACCCAGGCGTTGTAGACTAGATTGCCATATTCGAGGTTGTGATCCGAATGATGATGGCCAATCAGGATGTATTTTACCGAGGTCAACGGTACTTTCGCTTCCGCCAATTGATGGCTGACGCCCATGCCGCAATCGAGCACGATACGCGTGCCGTTGATTTCTATTAAATTGGCTGGATTGGAGCGGCCGATCTCGACGCGGGGACCCCCTTTGGTGCCGAGAAACACGATCCTAGTCCGTGCCTTCGCTTCCGATTGAGCTTGTGCCAACGGCACCCTTAACAGTGACGCGCCACTTACAAACGTCGCAAACCTCAGGAAAGTGCGGCGATGCAGCATTGAAACCTCGCGCTGTCTGCCAAGACCATAGGGCTTCAGCTCACTTAATCAGCCAGTGGAGAGCCAATCAAGCTCACTCAATATCTTACAGCTCTAAGGGTGCGCCTTGTGGCCCTTGGCGGACATTCGCTGATGCATCGTCGATGTCCGCTTTTGGGCAATGCGGACCTCGCCATCCGGCACATATGTACAGAATCTATGGTTCCGCGCCCTAATACGCCTGCTTGGCGTCGGCCTCTTCGCTGGTCTGGATCAAATCGAGGCTCTGCTCGATCTTGCCGAGCAGCGCCGAGAGCTGCTTGCGTTCCTGTGCCGAGAGGCAGGCGAGGATCTCGTCCTCCCGCCGCAGCAATTGCGGGAACAGCTCTTCGTAGAGCGCGCGGCCTTTCTTCGTCAGTTGCAGGCGGAATTCGCGGCGGTCGGCTTCGTTCTCGACCCGCTCGATCAGCGCCTCGTGCAACAGCATGGTGACGGCGCGGCTGATGGTCGATTTGTGCGTGCGGGTGCATTGCGAGATGTACTGCGCGCTACAGGCATCGTTGCGGAAGCCGAGCGTGGCGATCACGCGCCAGGCCGGAATGTCGAGACCGTGCCGTTCCTGATATTCGACCGAGAGCGCGGAACTGACCTCGGCCGCGAGCCGGTTGAGGCGGAACGGGACGAACTTGAACAGATCGAGTCGTGCCTTTGGCCGCGCAGAAGCCTCATCGGCTTCGCGTGCCTTCAATGCGATGTTGCTGGTTCTCGCCAAGGAGCGCGCTCCGAATTCCAGTTGACGGCCGGCCGGCTCCGGTCCAAAATAGTTGCACGTGAGACTATCTAGCAGATCGGTCCACTCCTGACCAGAGCCGAGGTTAGTGTATGGCGCAGGCCAAGACGCATCAGGCCAAAGCCCAGTTCGGCTATCGCCGCCATCCCGATCAGGACCGCGCTGGCCAAAGCCCGGCCGAGCATCCGGTCGTGGTTGTCGGCGCCGGTCCGGTCGGGCTGTCGCTCGCGATCGATCTCGCCCAGCGCGGTCAGCGCGTCGTCCTTCTGGATGATGCCGACCGCATCGGCGAGGGCTCCCGCGCGATCTGCTTCTCGAAGAGGTCGCTGGAATATTGGGACCGGCTCGGCGTCGGTGAGCGCATGGTCGCCAAGGGCGTGGTGTGGAGCGTCGGCCGTATCTTCCACGGGGACTCCCAGCTCTACCAGTTCAACCTCCTGCCCGAGGACGGCCACAAGCGGCCGGCCTTCATCAATCTGCAGCAATACTACGCCGAGGCCTACCTGGTCGACCGCATCCGGGATCTGCCCGAGATCGACCTGCGCTGGCGCAACAAGGTGACGGCGCTGGAGCAGCGCAACGATTCCGTAGCATTGACGATCGAAACGCCGGAGGGCGCCTATCGTCTGCATGCGCAATATGTGATCGCCTGCGACGGTGCGCGATCTTCGCTGCGGCAGATGGTCGGCGCGGAGTTTGCCGGCCAGGTGTTTGAGGACCAGTTCCTGATCGCCGACGTCAAGATGACGGCGGAATTCCCGACCGAGCGCTGGTTCTGGTTCGATCCGCCATTCCATGCGGGACGCTCGGCGCTTCTGCACCGGCAGCCCGACGACGTCTGGCGCATCGATCTCCAGCTCAATCGTTACGCCGACCCCGTCGTCGAGAAGAAGCCGGAGAACGTGCGGCCGCGGATCGCCCGCATGCTCGGGCACGACAAGTTCGAGTTCGAGTGGATCTCGCTGTACAAATTCCAGTGTCGGCGGATGGACCGCTTCATCCATGGCCGCGTGATTTTTGCGGGCGACTCCGCGCATCAGGTCTCGCCGTTCGGTGCGCGGGGCGCCAATTCCGGGCTCGAGGACGCCGAAAATCTGTCCTGGAAGCTCGACCGCGTGCTGCGGGGTGCCTCGCCCGCGAGCCTGCTCGAGAGCTATCACGCCGAGCGCAGCCTGGCCGCCGACGAGAACATCCGCGAATCCACGCGCTCGACCGATTTCATGGCACCGAACTCGCATCAGGAAGCGCGGCTGCGCAAGGCGGTGCTGTCGCTCGCCAAGGAGACCGAGTTCGGCAAGCGAATGGTCAATGGCGGCCGCCTGTCGGTGCCGTGCAGCTACGATTCGCCGCTGTCGTCACCGGATGCAGATGCCTGGCGCGGCGGACCGGCTCCCGGCTGCTCCATGCTCGATGCCCCCGTTGCGATGGGTTCGGGCGAGCAGGGCTATTTGACGGATGCATTCCGGACGGGTGGAACAGACTTTACGCTGCTGTCGTTCAGCAATGGCGCGGCGGTCGCTGCGCCCGATGGGGTGAAGGACATCCGCATCGACGGCGCGGGCGGACTTGCCGATCCCGCGGGCCTCGTTGCAAGGCGCTATGACGCCGAGCCGGGCGCCGCTTATCTGCTCCGGCCCGACGGTTATGTCGCGGCGCGCTTTCGCCATCCGACGCGGGCGGTGATCGCGGCGGCCCTGTCGCGGGCGCAAGGCCTGACACAAGGCCTGAATTGAGGTTTTTCATGCCACTCTCCACCAGCTCCAACTTCGCGCGACCTGACGATGCCTTCCGTGCCATCGCCGAGGCGCACCGTGGTCTCACCGAGGAGCAGAGCGCCGATTTGGACGCGGCGCTGGTGCTGATCCTCGCCAACCATATCGGCGACATCGATGTGCTGCGCGAGGCGATCACCCTCGCCAAGCGGCGCATGATCGACGGCCAGCAGCAGCAACAGCAACAACAATGACCCCGTGAATTGAAGGACGAATTGATGGCGAAGAACTTCGCATCCACCGGCGACCTCTCCGAGAAGACAATCACCTTCTCCGAGATCGGTACCGATCTCTATGCCTTTACCGCCGAGGGCGATCCGAACACCGCAATCATCGTCGGCGACGACGGCTGTCTCGTGTTCGATGCGCAGGCAACGCCGGCGATGGCGAACAAGGTGATCGAGCGCGTTAAAGCCGTCACCGACAAGCCGATCAAATATGTCGTGCTGTCGCACTATCACGCCGTGCGCGTGCTGGGGGCCTCCGCCTACAAGGCGCAGGGCATCGTCGCCTCGCAGGAGACCTATCGTCTCATCGAAGAGCGCGGCAAGCAGGATTGGGATTCCGAATATGGCCGCTTCCCGCGGCTGTTCCAGGACGCGCAGAGCATTCCCGGCCTGACCTGGCCGACGCTGACCTTCGAAGGCGAGATGTCGATCTATCTCGGCAAGCGCGAGGTGCGGCTGATGCAGCTCGGGGCCGGCCACACCTCTGGCGACATCGTCGCCTGGGTGCCCGATGCCGAGGTGATGTTCTCCGGCGATCTCATCGAATATCACTCGGCCTGCTATTGCGGCGATGCTCACTTGCGCGAATGGCCGCTGACGCTGAACGAGATCCGCAACTTCAATCCGAAGGCGATCGCGCCGGGCCGCGGCGATGCGCTGAAGGGTACAGCCACGGTGCGCGAGGCCATCGCGATGACGCGTGACTTCGTCACCTCGCTCTATGGTGCGGCCGAAATCTCGGTTGCGAAGGGGCGTACGCTGAAGGAGACGATGGCGGCAACGCGCGAGGTGATGGATCCGAAATTCCACAGCTTCGCAATTTACGAGCACTGCCTGCCGTTCAACGTGTCGCGCGCCTTCGACGAAGCGTCGGGGATCGACGACCCCGTGATCTGGACCGACAAGCGTGACCAGGAGATGTGGGCGGCCTTGCAAGGAGGAGGATAGTCATGAACATCAACACCTCGCCTGATCAGATCATCCGAAGCTCGGCTCAGGTGACGCCGGGCTACATGTCGGGATTCGGCAACAGCTTTGAGACCGAGGCGCTGCCGGGCGCGCTGCCGATCGGGCGCAACTCGCCGCAGCGCTGCGCCTACGGCCTCTATGCCGAGCAGCTCTCGGGCTCGCCCTTCACCGCGCCGCGCGGCACCAATGAACGCTCCTGGCTCTATCGTATTCGCCCCTCGGTGAAGCATTCCGGGCGTTTCGAGAAGGTCGATATTGGGCTGTGGCGTTCGGCGCCGTGCCACGAATACGATCTGCCGATCGCGCAGATGCGCTGGGACCCGACGCCGCTGCCGAAGGATGATGTGACCTTCGTCCAGGGCGTGCAGACCATGACGACCGCCGGCGATGTGAACACGCAGGCCGGTATGGCCGCGCACGTCTATCTCATCACCAAGTCGATGGTGGACCAGCATTTCTACAATGCCGACGGCGAGTTGATGTTCGTGTTGCAGCAGGGCAATCTTCGCCTCGTCACCGAGTTCGGCCGCATCGACGCCGAACCGGGCGAGATCGTGGTGATCCCGCGCGGCGTCAAGTTTCGCGTCGAGATCCCGAACGGTCCGGCACGCGGCTATCTCTGCGAGAACTATGGCGGAGCGTTCACGCTGCCGGAGCGTGGGCCGATCGGCGCCAATTGCCTCGCCAATGCGCGCGACTTCCTCACCCCCGTCGCGCATTACGAGGACAAGGACACGCCGACCGAGCTCTACGTCAAATGGGGCGGCTCGCTGTTCAAGACACAGCTGCCGCATTCGCCGATCGACGTCGTCGCCTGGCATGGCAATTACGCGCCCTACAAATACGATCTGCGCGCCTTCTCGCCGGTCGGTGCGATCGGGTTCGACCATCCCGATCCCTCGATCTTCACGGTGCTGACCTCGCCGTCCGAGACGGCGGGCACCGCGAATATCGACTTCGTGATCTTCCCCGAACGCTGGATGGTCGCCGACAACACCTTCCGTCCGCCCTGGTATCACATGAACATCATGAGCGAGTTCATGGGCCTGATCTACGGCGTCTACGACGCCAAGCCGCAGGGCTTCGTCCCTGGCGGCATGAGCCTGCACAATTGCATGCTGCCGCACGGCCCCGACCGCGACGCCTTCGAGCACGCCAGCAACGGCGAGCTGAAACCGGTGAAGCTGACCGGTACCATGGCCTTCATGTTCGAGACCCGCTACCCGCAGCGCGTTACGGCGCATGCCGCAAATGCGTCCACGCTGCAGGACGATTACGCGGATTGCTGGAAGGGTCTCGAGAAGCGGTTCGATCCGAGCAAGCCGTAGCTTTTCTTCCCCTCTCCCCTTGTGGAAGAGGGTGGCTCGCCGCGAAGCGGCGAGACGGGTGAGGGGTCTCTCTCCGCGAGTAAGCCTCTCACTTCGGATACGCGGATAGAACCCCTCATCTGGCGCTTAGCGCCACCTTCTCCCACAAGGGGAGAAGGAAGAGAGAATCGAGCCTGAAGTGACAACGCACCCCAACGATCCCAGCCTCCGCTCTTTCATCGACGTCGATCCCGCCTCCGACTTCCCGATCCAGAACTTGCCCTACGGCGTGTTCTCGACCGCGGCCAACCCGACACAGCGTGTCGGCGTCGCGATCGGCAATTACGTGCTGGATCTCTGGGAACTCGAACAGGATTCCCGGCTCGATGTCGGCCCGCTTGGCGTCTTCTCCGGACCCTCGCTCAATCCGTTCATGGCGCTCGGACCAAAGGTCTGGAGCAAGACCCGGGCCCGCATCAGCGAGTTGCTGCGCCACGACCATCCGGAGCTGCGCGAGAACGAAGAGCTGCGGAAGCAGGCGCTCGTGCCGATGCGCGATGCTAGGCTGCATCTTCCGTTCGCCGTCTCCGGCTACACTGATTTCTATTCGTCGAAGGAGCACGCCACCAATGTCGGCGTGATGTTCCGCGGCAAGGACAATGCACTGCAGCCGAATTGGCTGCATATGCCGATCGCCTATAACGGCCGCGCGTCCACCGTCGTGGTGTCAGGCACGAGCGTGAAGCGGCCGCGCGGGCAGTTGAAGCCGCCGAATGTGGATGTGCCGAGCTTCGGGCCGTGCAAGCGGCTCGATTTCGAGCTGGAGATGGGCGTGGTGATCGGCCAACCATCGCCGATGGGCGGCATGCTGACCGAGCAACAGGCCGAGGAGATGATCTTCGGCTTCGTGCTGCTCAACGACTGGAGCGCACGCGACATCCAGCAATGGGAGTATGTGCCGCTCGGCCCGTTCCTCGCCAAGGCGTTCGCGACATCGATCAGCCCCTGGGTGGTGACGCGCGCGGCGCTGGAGCCGTTCCGCCTGAAGGGCCCGGAGCAGGAGCCGGTGCCGCTGGATTATCTCAAGCAGGCGAAGCCGCAGAACTACGATATCGCGCTCGACGTCTCCTTGCGCGCCGCTGGCGCCAATGCGCCCGCCAGCATCAGCCGTACCAATTTCAAGTACATGTACTGGTCGTCGGTGCAGCAGCTGATGCACCACGCCTCCTCTGGCTGCGCCATGAATGTCGGCGATCTCCTGGGGAGCGGTACGATCTCAGGCCCGGAGAAGGACCAGCGCGGCAGCCTGCTCGAGATCAGCTGGAACGGCACCGAGCCGGTCGAGCTGCCGGGCGGGGTGAAACGCTCGTTCCTGGAAGACGGCGACAGCCTCGTCATGCGCGGCTGGTGCCAGGGCAACGGCTATCGCGTTGGGTTTGGTGAGGTCGAGGGGACCATTTTAGCGGCGGAGTAGCTGCGCACTCCGGTGCCGTAGGGTGGGCAAAGCGTAGCGTGCCCACCACATCGGTCACGTGGGCACGGCGCTGCGCGCCTTTGCCCACCCTTGTATTAGGGCGATCGATTATATTGAGCCGTTCCGTGAGGAATGGCCCAGCCCGGGTGGCCGCCCGAGCTGGGTCGCCGTTCGATCGGATCGGTGCCCACCGAAGCCTTGAGGGCTGTCAGACATAGCAAGATCGCGATCGGCACTTCATCGGGACCCGAATGGTTGAACGAACTTTAGGTTCGCATAACAAGGGAGGGATCGACGAAGATGGCCAAGCATACCACGATCTGTGCCGGGATCGATACCGGCAAGCGGAAGCTCGATGTGGCGATCGATGGCAGCAGCGAGCAGTTGCAGGTGGAGAACACGGCAGAAGGCCATGAGGCTTTGCTGACGTGGCTGCGACAGCATCGCGTCAAGCGCATCGGCATCGAGGCGAGCGGCGGTTACGAACAGCCTGTCGTCGCCGAACTGCGACGCAAGGGGTTTGTGGTTGTGGTGTTTCAGCCGGCTCAGGTCCGAGCCTATGCCAAATTCCATTTACAGCGGGCCAAGAACGACAAGATCGATGCCGCTATCATCGCCGCCTGCACCGCAGCGGTGCGGAAGATCCATGCCGCTCCCGATCCTCGGTTGCTGCCGTTCGCCG
>NZ_JALBHA010000195.1:0-10566 GCF_023006445.1 Bradyrhizobium sp. SHOUNA76 | reverse complement strand
CGCGCGCGACGGTTCCGCCCGGCGTGCGCCGCGTCATCCCTCCAGCGTGAAGCCGACGCGCAGCGTCACCTGGTAGTGGCGGACGGTGCCGTTCTCGATGTGGCCGCGCGTCTGCACCACCTCGAACCATTTCATCTCGCGAACGGTCTTCCCGGCGCGGCTGACCGCGTTCTTGATCGCGTCCTCGATCGAGGTCTCGGACGATCCGACCAGTTCCAGGATCTTGTAGACGTGATCATGTTCGGCTGTGGGCATGATGAGACTCCCTCGGTTGCCTCGTGGCACGCCTTGCCGCGTGCGCTCTGATCTGAACGAGCGCCAGTCCTCCGGGTTCCGTCCCGTGACGGCCCGCATGCATCGGGGGAGGGTGGAGCGCGCCGTCCGCGGGGCGGAGGGAGGCGGGAGAAATGGTTCTCAAATCGCCCTCCGGCGTTGGATGCCGCAGTTGCCCGGGCGGAAATCGCTGAGCTAACCTACGTGGATGTCATGGCATCTTCGAGTGCGGTGATGATCGACCGTTGGACGAGGGGCACTCTGGTTGCGATCGGCCTCGGCGTGCTGCCTGCGCCGTGTGTTGCGCAGGATGAGCTCGATGGCGCGCCGGCGGGCATGTCGCTGCAGGTCACGACCGATCCTTCCACCATCGCGTGCCGCCGGCTGGAGGCGGTCAATCCCGCCTCGCTCGTGTTCCTGCCGCTGCGCCGGACTTTCAGCGAGGATTTTGACGAGCATCCGCTGTCGAATGGACGCTGGGTCCCGCATTATGCGGGCGGAGCGGCCTGGCCGGAGGCGCGCTATTGGGGCGGCGACGGCTCCGACTTCAAGCGCAAGACCAGCGCCAATGGCGAGCAGCAGATCTACGTCGATCCGCGTTATGCGGGTCGTGCGGCGGCGCCGCTCGGGCTCGATCCGTTCAGGGTGAAGGACGGCGTGCTGTCGATCATCGCCAGCCGCACGCCGCCGGAATTGAAACCGTTGCTGTTCGACAACGAATACATCTCAGGCATCCTGACGACCCAGGGCAGGTTCACCCAGAAGCATGGGTATTTCGAAATCCGCGCCAAGGTGCCGGTCGGCCATGCGGTGTGGCCGGCGTTCTGGATGCTGGCGGACGACGGTGGCTGGCCGCCGGAAGTCGACGTGCTGGAGGGCCGCGGCGAGCGGCCGGGCGATCTGGTGATGACGACCCATTGGCGGATCCCCTCGACCCAGAAGATCCAGTCCTGTGGCTTCGATTTCGCGGTCGGCGATGCCTCCAGCGTATTCCACAATTACGGTGTGCTGTGGCAGGAGGATCGCCTGGTCTATTTCATCGACCGCAGGCCGGTCTCCGACATCAAGGTGCCGATCGGCTTCGACGATCCCATGTACATGATCGTCAATCTTGCGATCGGGTCGAAGTTTTTTCTCGGGGTTGGTCCGGTCGACGCGGAATCGCCGCCGAGCGTCGCATTCGAGATCGACCGGATCTCCGCCTATCAGATCGACTTGGAGCAGGCGCAACCTTACGGATCCAGCTCCGTATCCCAGTACAGATAGTCGAGCCAGCTATCGTGCAGGTAGTTCGGCGGGAACAGGCGGCCGTTGCGGTGGAGCTGGTGTACGGTCGGCGCGAACGCGCTCTGGCGTGGAAACATCCTGGCCTGAGCGGGCGTCAGATTGCCCTTGCGCAAGTTACAGGGCGAGCACGCTGCGACCACGTTCTCCCAGGTGGTCTGGCCGCCTTTGCTGCGCGGGACGATGTGATCGAAGGTCAGGTCTTCGGGCGAGCCGCAATATTGGCAGGCGAAACGATCGCGCAGGAAGACGTTGAATCGGGTGAAGGCGGGATGGGTGGTCGGCTTGACGAAGGATTTGAGCGAGACGACGCTCGGCAGCTGCATCTGCAGCGTGGGACTGTGGACCGCCTGATCGTAGTGAGCGACGATGTTGACGCGGTCGAGAAACACCGCCTTGATCGCGTCCTGCCACGACCAAAGAGACAGCGGGTAGTAACTCAGCGGCCGGAAGTCCGCATTCAGCACCAACACCGGCCAACTGCCTTGCGAGACATGTGCGTTCAAGTAACGCTCCCGGCCTCCAATATACGCTGCGAAGCAGCATGTACTGACATACTACATGCAGCGTGACGGGATTGTGAAGCCCGTTGAGCGACTTATTCAGGCGCAAGCAATGCGGCGGCGGGGTGGCAAAAGCGCGCAAAAAGCCGCGATCCCCAGGGGCCGACCTGGCAGGTCCGGAACCGGCTGTCCCTGCGCGTCGTGCTTTGTCCGGTAGCTACTCCCGTACTCGCTCGAGTTTCTGCAAACAGCGCGTGGCGCGTACCGCGGCCGGCATCTCCTCGTCGGGAAAGCTCGTCTTCCAGTCGGTGACGCCGACCTCGCCGACATAGATGTCGCCTTTCGAATCCAGCGCGATGCCGTGCGGTGCCAGGAATTTTCCGCTGGCAACGCCCGGGCCCTCCTCGCCGCCGAGCCGCGCGATGCGCTTGCCCTTGGCGTCAACGATCGACAGCCTCGGGCCGAGATTGGGCACCTTGCGGTTGACGGCCATGCCGGGGCCGAGCTCGCCGATCACGAAGGTCGGGCTCTTGGCCCCGCCGCAGCAGCACAGCGCGCAAGGCCGGTGCAGATTGTTCCACTGCGTTTCGTATCTGCCCTCGCCGTTGAACACCTGGACGCGATGGTTTTCGCGGTCGGCGACGTAGACCCAGCCGTCGGCATCGGCGGCGATGTTGTGCACGATGTTGAACTGGCCGGGATCGGTGCCCGGTTCGCCCCAGCTCATCATCAGCTTGCCGTCGGGGGTGAACTTGTGCACGCGCGCATTGCCATAGCCGTCGGAGACGTAGATCTCGCCCTTTGGCGACAGCGCGGTGTGGGTGCAGCGGTGGAACGGCCCGCCGCTCATGAACGGTGACGGCTTTGCGGGAATGCCGATCGTCAGCAGCACCTTGCCGTCGGTGGTGCATTTGCGCACGGTATGGTCGCCGTCATCGGTGCAATAGAGATTGTCGTCGGCATCGATGTGCAGGCCGTGCGCGCGCGAGAACAGCCCTTCGCCGAAGCTGCGCAGGAAATTACCCTGGCGGTCCAACACCACCATCGGATGGGCGCCACGATTGAAGACGTAGATCTGGTCGCGGCTGTCGACCGCGACCGAGGCGACGTCGGTGAGCTGCCAGCCGTCAGGGAGCTTGGCGAAGTTTTCGACGACGCGGTAGCGGTGCTCGCCCGTGCCGAGAATGGCTGGCATTGGTGTTCCTTCCTCTCACTGTTGCTGTCGTGCCCGACTGCATCCGCGTCGTCATTGCGAGCGCAGCGAAGCAATCCAGAATCTTTCCGAGGCGACAGTCTGGATTGCTTCGCTGCGCTCGCAATGACGGGGGCTCAGACCGTGCCCACCTCACGCCCCAAAATCCCTTCCTCGATCGCCTTGATCTGGAGCGCGAGATATTTCGAGTTGATGCGGCACTGCGCGAGGCTGCCGGCGATGAACCAGAGCCCGGGCTGCCTGGTGCGCGCATACATGTTGCGCAGCTCGACGCCGTCGCCAAAACCCCAGATCGGACCGACGCGGTCGGCGATGCCATCACCGAACAGCTTTCGCACCAGATAGTCCTGCGGCTTGTAGCCGGTCGAGAGCACGACGAGATCGGCGGCAATGGTCGAGCCGTCCTTCATCCGCGCGCCTTCCGCGACGAAGCCCTCGATGTCGGAAAACTGCCTGAGCCCGATCTTGCCCTCGACGATCAGGTTGGAGCAGCCGACGTTGAAATAATAGCCGCCGCCACGCGTGAGGTATTTGAATTGCCACCCCGTCCCGGCCTCGCCGAAATCGAGCTTGAAGCCGACGCGAGTGAGGCCATCGAGCAGCTCCTTGTCGAGTTCCTTGGACTGCTCGGTCAGCATCACATGGGTCTTCTGCGCCAGCGGCGTCGGCATCGAGGCCGCGATCAGATCATTGTCCTCGAGCGTGCCTTCATTGTAGGTCGCATAAGCGAGTTGCGCCGATGGCTCGATATTGGTGACCAGCGTGGCTGCGCGCTGCACCAGTGTCACCTCGGCGCCGCTGGAATACAGATCCTGCGCGATGTCATGACCGCTGTTGCCGGTGCCGATGACGATCGCCCGTTTGCCTGCCCAGTTCTCGCCGTCCTCGTAGCCGCTGGAATGCAGCAGCGTACCCCGGAAATTGGTGAGGCTCGGAATGTCAGGGATGTTGGCGATGCCGCTGACGCCGGTCGCCATGATCACGTGGCGGGGATGCATGGTCCGCTTGCTGCCGTCGGCGCGGCGCAGTGTGACCGTCCAGCATCCCTTGGCCTCGTCATATGCGCCGCCTTCGAATTCGGTGCCGGTCCAGAAGTTCAGCTCCATGGCCTCGACGTAGGCTTCGAACCAATTGGCGAGCTTGTCCTTGGGAATATAGGTCGGCCAATTCGGCGGAAACGGCATGTAGGGGAGGTGATTGACTTGCACCTGGTTGTGCAGGGTCAGTGCGTGATAGCGCTTGCGCCAATTGTCGCCGATCCGCATCTCGCGATCGACGATCAGCGCGTCGACCTGCAACTGCTTCAGCCGCGCTGCGATCGCGAGCCCGGCCTGGCCGCCGCCGACCACCAGCACGGCCGGATCGCGTTTCGCATAGTCGCGCGAGGCGTTGCGCAAATCGAGCCAGTTCGGTCCGCGGAAATCGCGGGAATAGGCCTGGCCGCGCGGGCGCGACGTGCCGAGCTGCTCTTCGAAACCCTTGAGCTCGTCGAGGGCGGTCAGCAGCGTCCACGCCTTCAGACGATCGCCATCAGCGCTATCCGGAATGAGCCGGATGATGCCGCTGCCGCGCCCGATTGCGGTTTCGAAATTGAAGATCGCTTCGATGGTGTTGGTGCCGGCGCGGCTCACCCAGCGCGGCGGCGCGCGGTCGGGCGCGATCTTGAAATCGGCGGGCGCCGCCTTGGGCGCGAGCGTGGCCAGCGCTTGCGCAATCGTTTGGCGGCCGGCGATCGTTTGCAGGTTCCAGCTCAGCGCCAGCACGTCGCGCCAGAAGCTGTCGGCGAGGAAGAGGCGGTCCAGCGTGGAGGGATCGGGCCTGCCCAGTATACGCTCGAATTCATCGAGCCAGGCTTGCGCGGCGACGGAAATATCCTTCGTCCTGTCCAGCATGACGCGACCTCGTGGCCGTCTTCGCGGCGTTTCCTCGCGAGCATGATCCGGAAAGTGTGCGGCAGTTTTCCGAAGAGATCACGCTCCAATCATGGAGGTCGAGGCTATCTGGTTTCCTTGGCACCCAAAAGCCGATTACCCCAGCAGCGAGAGCATGTGCCCCTGCTCAGGCGGAATGCGCCCCTTTAGCGTCTCGAGATAAATCCGCTGCACCGCCGCCGGCCCGCGGCTCTCGACCACGGTGAGGCATCTCTCCAAAAGAGGCGCGAAGCCCGACCAAGCCGCGCCAAAACGCTGCTCGACGCCGCCGGGCCCCCAGTCCTTGGCGCGCTTGCGGATCTGGTCCGGTGCGAAGAACCAGCGCGGCTTTGCCCCGGGCAGGGTGCCTTCGTCGGCATCGGTCGCCCGATGCGTCAAACCGACGCGCACGGAGCACTTCATCTGGTCGCGGAAATGCTGATGCAGCTCGGCCCGCAACGCGCTGCTGCCGGCCATGTCGACGAAAGCGACCGGCGCATCCGTCGGCAGCGCGTGGACGCGATCATAGGTGACGACCTCGTCGTAACAGGGCAGCGAGCCGACGAAGCCGGCATTGCCCGCGGACGTGAGTCCAATCACCTTGCGGCCGCGCGTATGCAGCAGATGAGCGAGCCCGAACGCGGTCTTGCTGGAGGCGCTGGAGAGCAGCACAGCGCGTGCGCCAAAATCCTCGTTCTCGGCAAGGAAGTCGTCGACCAGGAACGACAGCATGAACAATGGCCGCAGCAGCGCCTGAAGGTCGCCCTGGTGTCCGGCAAAGGCGGGATCGCCGGTGACGCGGGAATAGAGATTGTAGACCGGCGAGACCTGCTTGCGATGCTCGGCGCCGTCGCGAAGCGCGCGCTTGCTGACGTCCGCAGCCTCGATGACGAGATGCGTCGCCATCGGGAAATAGCCGAACAACCGCTCGCCCACGGCCACGCCTGGATGTTTCGAGGCAATGACCTCGCCAAATCCCCACACCGGGATGTTGCCGAAGCCCTCCGGCGCCGGAAAGATCTGCCAATATTTCAGCTCGTCGCCCATCACGGCATAGGTGATGTTGTTGGCGGTCAGCGCGAAGCGCTCGACCTTCACCAGCAGTGCGTCCTGCGGCAGCGCGGCTGCATCCGGAATGACGGTCTCGATCAGCTTGAATTGCTCGAGATCGTTGCGCGCAACGACGAAGTCGGTCGATGTCATGGTGAAGCCTTCGGCTTTTTCCGTGCCGGGATCTTGTCTTTCAGCCGCGGATGCTTTGCAACAGCAACATAGTTTTAAACGCCGTTTGTGGGCTAACTTCCAGGTTCAGTCCGGTTTCTGGTCCGCCCAGTAGGGATCGCGCAGCTTGCGCTTGAAGATCTTTCCGGTCGCCTCGCGCGGCAGGGCGTCCATGAACCGGACCTCTTTCGGCACCTTGAAGTTGGCCAGCCGCTCGCGCAGCCAGCCCTGCACGGACGCCGCGGACAGAAGGACGCCCGTCTCCGGCTCGATGCAGGCGCACAGCCGCTCACCATATTCGGCGTCGGGAATGCCGAACACGGCGCAATCGCGCACGCCGGGCATCGCGATCAGCACGTTCTCGATCTCGGCGGGGTAGATGTTGACGCCGCCTGATATCACCATGTCGCGTTTGCGGTCGCACAGGAACAGGTAACCGTCCTCGTCGAGATAGCCGACGTCGCCCACGCTGACGAGACCGTCGCGCCCCGCCTCGGCGCGCGCCTGCGCCTTGCCGTGATAGTCGAAATCGGGCACCGCCGTCTGGCGCATGTAGATTTCGCCGACCTCGTTGGCACCACAGAGGCTGCCGTCCTCGCGAAAAATCCTGACGATGCCGCCGTCGATGGCGCGGCCGACCGTGCCGGGCTTCTTCAAGGCCTCCTGCGCGGAGTGCCAGACCGGGATGCCGGTCTCGGTCGAGCCGAAATATTCATTGATCACCGGTCCCCACCACTCGATCATCGCCTTTTTCACGTCGGGCGGACAGGGCGCGGCGCCGTGCACGACGAAACGCAGCGAGGAGAGATCGTAGCGCTGCCGAGCCGCCTCGGGCAGTCGGAGCAGGCGTACGAACATGGTCGGCACCATGTGGATGTGCGTCACGCCGTGACGCTCGATCAGCGCAAGCAGCTCCTCCGCGTCGAACCGCGGCTGCAGGATGATGGTGCAGCCGTTGCGGAATGCCATCATGCCGTAGGAATGCGGCGCCGAATGATACATCGGTCCGTTGATCAGCACGACCTGGTCCTCGCGCGGCTTGATGCCGTAGGCGATCGCGCCGACGCGTTCGGAAGCGACCGCCTGCTCGGGTTGCATCGGCATGCGCCGCACGCCCTTCGGCATGCCCGTGGTCCCCGAGGTGTAGATCATCGCCGCCGCTCGGCGCGGCGGCTCCTGGGTTTCCGGATGCCCATCGCGCCAGCGGTCCCAATCCGTCAATCCCGCCGGGACCTCGGTCAGATCAGGAGGAATTGCGAAGGTCGCCGCGAGCTCGGGCGGCGTCGCGACGACGAGAAGGTGGATATCCGCCGGCACGCCGTCGCGGATCTGCGGCAGCAGATCGGCATGGCAGACCAGGATCTTGGCGCCGCTATCGGTCAGGATGTAACGGACTTCCTCGGCCTTGAGATGCCAGTTGATAGGCACCACCGGGCTGCCCAATGCGGCCGCGGCCGCGACCACCTCGAACAGGGCGAAATCATTGCGCAGCATCATGGCAACCGGCGCGCCTTCGGCAAGGCCGAGGGCGCGAAGCCCGCTCGCGGCGCGTTTGATGCGCGCCTGGATCGCGTCATAGCCGATCAGGCGTTCGCCGCTGATGATCATGATCTGTCCTTATTCCGCTCGCGTCAGCGATCATCCAGCACGTCGCCGAATCCCACCCAGCTCTTGCCGTTGAAGCGCCGGAGCTGAAGCTGCTGGAACGGCAAATAGTCGTCGGAGCCGGTGCTCACACTCATGCCCGGCAGCAGCAGCGGCAACTTCACCTCTTTCAGCGAAGCGGCCTGGCGCATGATGTTGTCGCGGCTGAAATCATCCTTGCACGCCTTCAGCACCGCCATCAGCAGCGTCGCGTAATGGTATCCAGCCGCGTAGTTGGAATTGGAGAGATCCGCATTCGGCATGTATTGCTTCATGAAGGCGAAAAATTCCTTCGCGCCTGGATCGCTGGCCCATTGCGGGTCCATCGTGTCCTTCTGGTTGCTCGACGAGATCAGGCCGACCGCATTGTCGAGGCCAGCGGGCTCGAGGAACGAGATCGACGACGCTGACGTCGGTACGAACAGCAGGTCAGGCTTCCAGCCGATCTCAGCCACGCCCTTGATCATCTGCGAGGTGAACTTGCCGAGTACGACGCCGAACAGAACATCGGCGCCCGATGCCTTCAGGGTCGAGAGTTGCGAACTGATCGTCGGCGCGCTGGTCTCGTAGGTCTGCTCCGCGATGATCATGCTGGCGGCCTTGTCGCCGAGCGCGCGCTTGAAGCCGGCGACATAGTCGCGGCCGAAATCATCGTTCTGGGACAGGATGGCGATCTTGGCGCCGGGCTTGGTGCGCAGCACGTGCTTGGCGTAGACCACGCCTTCGGACTCGTAGGCGGCCATGCCGGGCATGGTCCACGGATATTTCTGCGGATCGGCCCATTTCGTCGCGCCCGAGAGCATGAACAGCTGCGGCACCTTCTTGCCGTTGAGGTACCGATGCACCGCGCTGTTGGTGGCTGTGCCGAGCGAGCCGAACATCATCAGCACCTCGTCCTGCTCCACCAGCTTGCGGGTCTGCTCGACCGTCTTCGGCGGCGAATAGGCATCGTCCAGCGTGATGAACTTGACCTTGCGGCCGTTGATGCCGCCTTCGGCATTGACCTTCTCGAAGAAGGCCTCCTGCGCCCGCCCGATCGCGCCGAAGCCGGAGACGGGGCCGCTATAGGGCAGGGTCTGTCCGATGCGGATCTCGTCGCTGCCTCCGGCATCGGCGCTGCCGACGGCGAGCGTCAGCAGCGACATGCCGATCAATGCGGCTGCCAGCTTCATGGTGTCCTCCCGTTTTTTCTTGTCGGTCCAGTCTTGTCGTTGGACCGCGTCGTCAGGCGCTCGCGCGCATCAGGAAGTCCTGGCGGGCCTGATCGAACTCAGCTTTCAACCGGTCGACCAGGTCGGAGACGGGCGGCGCGTCGGTGATCTGGCCGATGCCCTGGCCGCATCCCCAGATGTCGCGCCACGCCTTGGATTTCATGTTGCCCCCGGAGCCGAAGTTCATCTTGGTCTTGTCGGCGACCGGCAGATTGGCCGGATCGAGGCCCGCGGCGGCGATGGAAGGGCCGAGATAGTTGCCGTGCACGCCGGTGAACAGGTTCGTGTAGACGATGTCGTGCGCGGCGTGTTGCGTCAGCGCGGACTTATAGCCTTCGTCGGCGTTGGCTTCCCGTGTCGCGATGAAGCGCGTGCCCATATAGGCGAGGTCAGCGCCCAGCGTCAGCGCCGAGGCGATGCCAAAACCGTCGCTGATCGCGCCCGACAGCAGGATCGCGCCGTCAAACCATTGCTTGACCTCGCGCACCAGCGCGAAGGGCGAGAGCGTGCCGGCATGACCGCCCGCACCGGCGCAGACCAGGATCAGGCCATCAACGCCCTGCTCGGCGGCTTTTCGCGCATGCTTGACGTTGATGACGTCGTGGAACACCAGCCCGCCATAGGAATGCGCGGCCTCGACGAGCTCTGCCGGCGGCCGCAGCGAGGTGATGATGATGGGCGCCTTGTGCTTTACGCACGTCTCCATGTCCTTCATC
Source organism: Bradyrhizobium sp. SHOUNA76 (assembly GCF_023006445.1). NCBI lineage: Bacteria > Pseudomonadati > Pseudomonadota > Alphaproteobacteria > Hyphomicrobiales > Nitrobacteraceae > Bradyrhizobium > Bradyrhizobium sp. SHOUNA76. The sequence continues at coordinate 591 of NZ_JALBHA010000195.1, read as the reverse complement.
AGCCGGTCATTGGAGGCATGGCAGATCTGGTTGACCGCGTAGGGTGCGACCTTCTTGCCGGGATTGCGAGATTTGTATTCGCCGAGCTCGTCCTCGATACGGCTCAGCCATTCGTCGAGCTTCTCGACCGGACGGGCGTTGAGCGCGGGAAAGGAGCCGACGACGCCCGCCTTGCACTGGGCGATCACCAGCTCCGGTCCGGAGACGATGAAGAGCGGCGAGCCGACGACCGGCAGCTCCAGGGAATTCTTGAGCAAGGTGGGCAGTGCCATCCGATCCCTCCTGATAATGCGCGCCGGCGGCCTGCTGGCCGATGGTCGAGCGTTTCCATGTCGATTGTCGCGCCGGCAGCGTGTCCGCCTGCGGTTTGATCTCACTATAGGGTTGGACGGCGGGCGGGGCATGGTTCAATATTGAACATGTGCTTATTCAGCTTTGAACGGAGCTGCCGGTGGATTGGGACCTCTGCAAGACCTTCGTCGCGGTGGCGGATACCGGCAGCTTTACCGCCGCGGCGCGGCGGCTGCACGCCAGCCATCCGACCGTCAGCCGCAAGATCGCGGCGCTGGAGGCGCAGCTCGGCACCAAGCT
>NZ_JALBHA010000194.1:0-10573 GCF_023006445.1 Bradyrhizobium sp. SHOUNA76 | reverse complement strand
GCTCGAGCAGCTGGCCGACGCGGTCGAGGTCCGCCGCAACACCCGCCGCGCCGGACTGCACGAGCGCTCCGCCTGAAGCGCGGCGAGCAAAGCTTCGGATGCTTGCGCGTTTTCACCTCTCCCCAGCGGGGAGAGGTGAAAAGCCTCAGCAGCCGCGACAAATGCTCTTGATCTTGCGATCGAGCTCGGCGTCTTCCTTGTTCGCGGGGCTATTCGGATTGCTCAGATTCTTCTCGCTCGGCACGTCGGCCGCGCGGGGCTGGCGGTGACCGACCGGTGCCGGCAACACCGAGCCAGAGGACGCTCCGCCGGATGTCGACCCCTTGGAGCCGCCGGTCTGTGCTACCGCCGCGCCGCCAAGCAAGACCACGAGCGATGCTGCCACCATGATCTTCTTCATGTCCGCTTCTCCATTCTCAAGCCGGCGCGCGCCCCATCACCGCTCAGGTCTCGGGCGGATACAGATGAACGTCGCCGCAATAGTCCACGATACGATAGCGCGTTTCGGCTCCCACTTCACCCGCATCGGGTGCGGTATTTTGCGGCGCCAGTACGTAGCTCGGCCCCACCGGCGATTTGCCGGCGCCGCCGGGAATGTCGATGACATAGTCCGGCTGACACAGTCCTGACACCCGCCCGCGCAACTGCCGCATCAAGTCCTGCCCCTCCGCCAGCGTCGTCCGCAGATGCGCTGTGCCCGGCGCGAGATCGCCGTGATGCAGATAGTAGGGTTTGATCCGGCATTCGACGAAAGCTCGCATCAAATCCGACAGAGCGGCGATGTTGTCATTGACCCCGCGCAAAAGCACGGACTGGCTCACCAGCGGAATTCCGGAATCCACAAGCCGCGCGCAGGCGGCGCGCGCCGCTCCCGTCAATTCGCGCGCATGGTTCGCATGCACGGCCACCCAGGTGGTGGCACCCTCGACCTTGAGCGCCGCGACCATCTCCTTGCTGATCCGCGCGGGATCGGCCACCGGCACTCTTGTGTGAAGGCGGATGATCTTGACGTGATCGATCGCCGCGAGTTCGGCCATGATCTCGCCCATCCGCCGCGGCGACAGCATCAGGGGATCGCCGCCGGTCAGGATCACTTCCCAGATCTCGTGATGCGAACGGATGTAATCGATCGCCGCGCGATAGGCGCTGTCAGACAGCGCATTCTCCTTGCCCGGCCCCACCATCTCGCGGCGGAAGCAGAAGCGGCAATAGACAGCGCAGACTTGAACGAGCTTGAACAGGACGCGGTCGGGATAGCGGTGCACGATCCCGGGAACCGGCGAATGCGGGTGATCGCCGATCGGATCGGCATTTTCGCCCGGTTGCATCTCCAATTCGCTTGCACTCGGAACGAATTGCCGCGCGATGGGATCAACCGGATCGGACGTATCGATCAGCTCGACCAGCGCCGGCGTGATGGCCACCGCGTAGCGCGCGGCAACGCGTTCGAGCGCCGGGAGCGCTGCTGCAGGCGCCAGACCTTCGGCGACGAGCTCGGCCGGCTCGCGCAGAGTGCGTGCAAGGTTCGTCTTCGTCATGTCTCACTTGGCGTTTCATTTGCAGGCGGTGTCCATACCACCTGATCAATTCGCGATGCACCGCTCGCCAGCATCACCAGCCGGTCGAAGCCGAGTGCAACACCGCTCGCCTCCGGCATTGCGGCAACTGCGGCCAGAAAGTCCTCATCCAGCGGATAGGCTTCGCCGTAGCGGCGCTGCTTCTCCGTCATCGATTCCGTGAAGCGTTTGCGCTGCTCCTCGGCATCGGTCAGTTCTCCAAAGCCGTTGGCGAGCTCGACCCCGCACGCATAGACCTCGAAGCGCTCGGCAACCCTGCGATCGTCAGCCTTCACCCGTGCCAGCGCCGCCTCTGGAGATGGGTATTCGAACAAAATGGTCAAACGCCCCTGCCCCAGATGCGGCTCGACATGCTCGACCAGAACCTTGCTGAAGATGTCCGACCAGGTGTCGTCCTCGGCCACACGGATCTTGCTGGCCGCCGCCTGGGCGAGCGCGGCACGGTTACCCTCGTTGCCCGAGATTGTCGACAGCAGGTCGATGCCGGCGAACCGTTCGAAGGCGCCCGCGACCGTCAGCAGTTCCGGCTCAGCGAAGGGATCGGCGGTCCGGCCACGGAAGGAGAAGGTCCCGATGCCGGTCGCCTGCGCCGCACGGGCGATCACGACGACGCAATCGGCTATGATGGCGTCATAGGGGGCGCCTGCCCGATACCATTCCAGCATGGTGAATTCGGGCAGATGCAGGTCGCCGCGCTCGCGGTCTCGAAACACCCGGGCGAGCTCGAAAATCCGCGTCTCACCCGCAGCCAGCAGCTTCTTGCAGGCGAATTCCGGGGAGGTCCGGAGGTAACGGCTGGCACGGCTGCCGTCCGGCCGCATGATCTCGGTCCTGGGGGCGTGCAGATGGGTCTCATTGCCCGGGGAGACCTGGAGGACGGAGGTTTCGACCTCCACGAACCCCTGCTCGGCGAAAAAGGCCCGTAGAGACCCGGTAATGGCCCCCCGGGCCTGGAGAAACGGCCGACGGTCGAGATGCCGCCCGGGCGACCAGAACGGTGAGATGGGCTTGTCCCCAGCCATTACCTGCCCCGCCCAGGCCCGAGCAAAACGCTGGCATCTAACGGCAAAATCAGTATGTTGCGGCCCGAAACGGGCGCCGAGGTCCGATTTGAGGCCCCAAGTCCCCCATCGATTTGACCACGTCCTGGCCGGTGCCGGGCCAAGCAAGCAGGAAATATAGCTTTGAGAGTCATCGCCAGTTCTATTCGCAAAGGCAACGTGATCGAGCAAGACGGCAAGCTCTATGTCGTCGTCAGCGCCGAAAACATCCACCCCGGCAAGGGCACCCCGGTCAGCCAGATCGAAATGCGCCGAATCTCGGACGGGGTAAAGATCTCCGAACGCTACAAGACCACCGATCAGGTCGAAAAGGCCACCATCGAAGAGCGCAACTACACCTTCCTGTATGAAGATGGCGACGGCTTCCACTTCATGAACCCGGAGACCTACGACCAGGTCCAGGTCTCCAAGGACGTCGTCGGCGACGCGGCCTCGTATCTTCAACCGGACATGACCGTCAAGCTGTCGACCCACGACGTCAACGTGGTCTCGCTCGCGCTGCCCCAGCGCGTCACGCTGGAAGTGGTCGAAACCGAGCCGGTCACCAAGGGCCAGACCGCCTCGTCCTCCTACAAGCCGGCGGTGCTGTCCAACGGCGTGCGCACCACCGTGCCGCCGCACATCGCGGTCGGCACCCGCATCGTGGTCATGACCGAGGACGGTTCCTACTCAGAGCGAGCCAAGGACTAGCAGAGAGCGGGGCAGTCGGAACAGGTGCCGCCGGGGGGCGAGACAGTGGTTGGGAAGGGGTTCCGCTTCGTCTCGCTGCTTCTGGCGTCGCTTTCGTTCCTCATTGCCGCACCGCTCGCCGCGGACGAATTCCGCAGCCCCTCGCTCACGGCCCTGCGCGTCGACTGGCGCGCAGCGCTCGACCAGCTCCGCGCCGAGATCAACAGCCGCCCCCGGGTCGCCGACGATTTCATCTTCGCACCTCGCCGTTCGGTGCCACGCCACGATCCGCGCGCGACGCCCGCACTGGTGCAGCTCAACGCGGTCTCGTCGCGATTCTTCACCGGCATCACCCGCAGTCCCGTGCCAGTGCTGCTGCCGTTCGACGCCGCCGCTTACCTCGAGGCGCAGCGCAACGGCGCGCCGGCGACGCTCGCGCTGTCGCGCTACCAGGCGGATTTCAATCCCGTCGACCTGTTCGATGCCGGCCCCGCCGGCTACAGCGCGACCTTCTCGCTCGAGCCCGGCGCTGGTGACGGCATGCCGGGCCGGGTGTTCACGAGGCCGGTCGAGGTGCAGATCACGGGATCGGCGCTGGTCTACGACATCGCCGATCCCGCCGGCGGCAAGGGCGAGCCTGTCAAGCCGCTCGCGACGACCTATCCGGATCTGCGCAGGTTCATCCGGGAAGGCTATGTACGCTACGCATTCAGCCGTTTCGGCGCCGCCTACGTCGTGTCGATCCAGTGCCTCGACAGCGTCGCCAAGCCGCGGCGGCTCGCCTGCAAGGAAGCCTATCCCGTTGCCGAGCGCTTCCTGAAGGCCCTGCGTGTCGCCGGCGGCCAGCGCATGCGGCCATTGACGGACATTGCCTCCAACATCCTCGATCGTCCGGCGGAGCGTTCACCGGACTTCAGCTATCGGCCGAGCGGCGACATCATCCCGAACACCGGCTACCGCAAGCAGGGCGGCCATCCTGACGTGATGGCCTATGCGCAGATCCGATTCCCGCTCGAGAAGGCGCCTGCGTTCGTGCGCTCGCAGTCCTACGGCAAGCGCGACAGGAGCGAAGGTCCAACCGCCTATCCCTGGCGCGACAATTTCTGCGAGTCGCGCAGTTTCGAGGTGTGGCAATGCGGCGGAGGCTACGGACATCAGGGCGAGGACATCCGCGCCGCCGACTGCCCCGCGCCCGGCGAAGGCCGCGAGCCCTGCGATCCCAAGCAGCGCGGCGTCGTCGCCGTGCGTGACGCGATCGTGATCCGCGGAGCCAAGGACCAGGCCGCGACGCTTCAAGTCAACAGCCGCACCGAGCACATCCGCTTCCGCTACATGCACATGAATCCGCAGGCGCTGAACGCCGACGGCGTGGTCAATGGCCGCATTGTCACCGAGGGCGAGAAGATCGGTGTCATCTCGAACTATCTCGACCATCCCGCCGGGACCTCGATGCACCTGCATTTCGACGTGCAGGTGTTCACACGCGACGGCTGGATCTGGGTCAGCCCCTACGTCACCCTGGTCTCCGCCTATGAACGCCTCATCCGTGCCCGCGGACGCGAGGTCGGCCCGGAGATCGCTGTCACGGCGCAGCCCGTGGCACACGCGCTGCCGGACGACGTTCTCAAGCCGGACCTGCGCGAGGGATCGAGCGGCGAGGACAATTGACGGCTTGCCCGCTCCAAGGCTGGTCGATGCAAGAGCTGATGTCGCGCACACCGCAGGCTCGAACAAGCAAGGGACACGGTTGATGAGCCTCGGACTGATCGGTCTTCTCGACGATGTCGCGGCGATTGCAAAGGTGGCGGCAGCCTCGCTCGACGATGTGGCGAGCCAGGCTGCCAAGGCAGGCACAAAGGCGGCTGGCGTGGTCATCGATGATGCGGCCGTCACGCCGAATTACGTCATCGGTTTTGCCTCGAAACGCGAATTGCCGATCGTCGGTAAGATTGCGATCGGATCGCTGCGCAATAAATTGCTGATCCTGCTCCCCATTGCCCTGCTGCTTGGATATTTCCTTCCCGCCGCGGTCACGCCGCTGCTCATGCTGGGCGGAGCCTTTCTTTGCTACGAGGGTGCCGAGAAAGTGCTCGAAGCCGTGATGCCGCATCATGCGCACCACCACGAAGCTCAGCTCCATCCAATTGCGTTGAATGCCCGGTCGGTCGAAGACGAGAAGGTCGCGAGCGCCATCAAGACCGATTTCATCCTGTCGGCGGAGATCATGGCGATCACGCTGGCGGCTATCCCGGCGGGCAGCATCTGGACGCAGGCACTGGTGCTGGCGCTGGTTGGCATCTTTATCACTGTCGGAGTCTACGGCGTGGTGGCCCTGATCGTGAAAGCGGACGATGTTGGGATGGCCCTCGCGCGCTATGACAGCGCCTCGATCATTGGCGGCCCGATCCGCTTGCTCGGACGCACACTCGTCCGCGGTATGCCCGTCTTCCTCGCGGTGCTGAGCACAATCGGAACCGCCGCCATGATCTGGGTCGGCGGCGGCATCATCCTGCATGGCATCGAAAAATACGGCCCACCCGTGGTTGGCCGCACGGTCCATGCCGCAACCGAGGCCGCCGCCCATGCCCTTCCATCCGTTGCCGGCATCATCGAATGGTCGGTCGAGGCGGCCATCTCAGGCTTGCTCGGACTGCTTGTCGGCGCGCTTGCGATTCCGGCCGTCCAATACGGTCTCTCTCCGGCATGGCAACGGTTGAGGCGATCGTCGCCGGCCTGAAGGCAACCGGCCGTGTCCCCCGGACTGCGCTTGGCTCCATCCGGGCTACCGATTATTCAAGCAGCGTCGTGAGCTGCGCGCCCTCATCCGCCACGAACACCGCGATCAACTCTGCCGGCTCGGTCGCACTGGCATTGGCGGAGACCAGATGCGTCGAGCCCGGCGGCTCGAAGAAGGACTGGCCGACGCCAAACGTCTCGACCGGACCGCCGCCGAGCTGGGACCGGATCTCGCCCTTGGTGATGTAGGCGGTGACGGATCCAGAGTGACGATGCGGACGCGAAAATCCGCCCGGGCCGTAGAACACACGCACGATGGTGACGCGCTTGCCCGGCACGTTTGGCAATGCGTAGGAGCCGATCGGCTCGACCTTGTCGAGCGGCGAACTCTCGGCCGCCGTGGCGCAGAGCGGCGCCAGTGCACCTGACACACTGTCGATCGTCACCGGCAGCACCTTGCCGATCGCAAGCGCGCAGGCGAGCCCTGCGACGACAGCGAATGTCGTCGAACGTGACACCGGACGCTGCACGGCAGAATAACCCATTGCTGTCATCGCGACCTCCTCTCGTGCTGATCAGGATGCCGCAGCATTCGCGGCGACCGGCCGCGCTGCCGGCGTCCAGCGAAACGCAGCACCAAAACGGTTCCAGACGTTGATCGAGGTGACCGCTGAGGTTAGGTACATCAACTCGGTCTCTGAAAACTCGCGGCCAGCTTCGGCGTAGACCTCGTCGCTGACGCCGTCGGGCAGCAAGGTCAGCGCCTCCGCCCAGGCCAGCGCCGCGCGCTCGCGCGCGGAAAAGACCGGCGCCTCGCGCCAGACCGCGACCAGATGGAGCTTGTCGGCGGGAACGCCGATCCGTTCCGACAGCAGGACGTGGTGCTGCACGCAGAAGGCGCAGCCGTTGATCTGCGAGGCGCGCAGCTTGACGAGCTCGATGAGATGCTTGTCGAGGCCGGCCTTGGTTGCAAGCTGACCGAGCGCCAGAACCAAATCATAGACGTCGGGCGCGATCTTCTTGAAATCCTCGTATTCGCTGCGGGCATGAGACATTGCGATTCACCTCGTCTTATTGTACGAATGCTTACATCTTATAAGAGCTCTTATATGTCACGCAAGTCCGCAGCCGCCACAAGAGCCAAAACCGCGTACAAGGCGCCCGCACCTGCCGACGACGTCGCCGTGCGCGTACCCGCGCCGGGAGAAGGCAAGCGCGGCGTGCAAGGCTATCTCGGCTATCTCCTGCGCCAGGCCCATGCAGCGGTCCGCCTGACGATGGAACGAACGCTCGCCGATCTCGGCGTGACGTCGCCGCAATTCGCGGTGCTTACGATGCTGAACGCCTATCCGGGCCTGTCCGGCGCCGACGTCGCCCGCCTCACCTTCCTGACGCCCCAGACCGTCGGCGTCATCATCCGCAACCTCGAACGCGACGGCGCGATTCTGATGACGCCGCATCCCGTCCACGGCCGCATCCAGCAATGGACGCTGACGCCGCGCGGTGCCACGCTGCTGAAGGCCTGCAGGGAGCGTGTGGTCGCACTGGAGAAGAGGCTGGCGAAAGGCTTGGACAGCAAGAACGAAACTGCCATCCGGCGGTGGCTAGCTGGGATCGCAGCTGATTTGAAGGAGGACTAGGCGGGCTTCCGCCCCTCGTGCCCAAAGAGGATGCTACCCGCCCTTCAGTGCATCCTTAACCGCGCCGTCGGGCCAGCTCTCGCCCGCCGCGATCACCCGCACGCGGCTGAGGTCCGTGTCATTCACCAGCACATGCGAACTCACCCGGTCGCCGCTCGGCTCCAGGTGCAGATCGGTTTCGGGCTTCCAGCTCAATGTGGTCGCAAGATCGCCTGGAAATATCTGCCATTGCGATCCGTCGTCCAGCTCGACGACATGGCTTTCCGCATGTGCGTATATCTTCATTCCACCCCGAATCTCGATGAGCAGCAGAATGGGCCCCGGCGCTCCGGCCGGGGCCTGCTGCATCAGTCGTTGTCGTGATGAATCACGGTCTTTTCGCGATTGCCGAATTCATCTTCCTTCTTGATCACCGTGGTGCGGTCGGCGGGCTCGCGCTCCTTGATGATGGTGGTACGGTCGCGATCGCGGTCTCGCTCGCGATATTCATGGGACTGACCTACCGTCACGCCCGCGCCGACCGGGCCGACATGAACGCCGACCTCGTCCGCGAACGCGGGCGCTGCGATGGCGGTGACCATGGCGGCGGCAAACAGATATTTCCTCATCTTGTCCTCCTCAGTGGTGCGGGGGGAATGCGGGACTGCGACAGTTTGTTCCGACGGAATGCCTGATCCGGTCACGCAGAACCTAGCCGCCCAGTTGTTCCAGGAACCGGCGCACACAGGCCATGTTTCAGGCTAGAATGTGCCCATGAAACACGCTGATTCCTCGCTCCATCCGACGCGCCGCGCCCTGCTTCAATCCACGCTCGGTGCAGCCGCTGTGCTCGCACTTCCGACACGCGTCCTCGCCGCACCTCCCGGCTTCGACGAATGGCGCGAAGCCTTTCGCGCACGTGCGATGGCGAAGGGCATTTCTGCCGCGACCTGGCAGCGCGCGATGGCGCGGGTCGAGCCGGACATGAGCGTGTTCAAGCAGATGCGCAGCCAGCCGGAATTCCACGAACAGGTCTGGCAATACATCAACCGCCGCGTTTCCGACTGGCGCATCATCAACGGCAAGATCGCCCTGAAGAACAACGAGGCACTGCTCGCGCGCATCGAGCGCGATTTCGGCGTCGAGCGCGGCACGCTGCTGGCGCTGTGGGGCGTCGAGTCCGCCTATGGCGATCCCCTGGTGCAGCAGAACCACATGACGCCGGTGTTTCCCTCGCTCGCCGCGCTCGCCTGGAACGAGCCGCGCCGCAAGGCCTATTGGGAGACCGAGCTGATCAACGCGCTGCGCATCGTCGACAAGGGCTGGAGCACGCCGGAGCAGATGCAGGGATCCTGGGCCGGGGCCATGGGGCACTCGCAATGGATGCCGGAAGTCTGGCTCAATGTCGGCATCGACTATGACGGCGACGGCAAGGTCTCGCCGTTCGGCAAGCCCGACGACGCACTGGGCTCGACCGCAAAATATCTCGTCAATCGCGGCAAATGGCATCGCGGCGAGCATTGGGGCTATGAGGTGCGCGCGGCCGCCAATATGAGCGGCAGCCGTACCTATGCGGCATGGCAGGCGGCCGGCGTAAGCCGCGCCGACGGCCAGCCGTTCCCGCAACCGAATGCATCCGCTCAGATGTGGACGCCGGTCGCGGGCGGACCGACGTTTCTGCTGGGACCGAACTTCTACTCGGTGAAGAGTTACAATCCGTCGATGAACTATGCGCTGGCGATCTGCCATCTCGGCGACCGCTGCCTCGGGGCGCCGCCTTTCATTCAACCCTTCCCCGGCTCGGAGCGCGCACTGACGCTCGCCGAGGTGCAGGAGATGCAGACGCGGCTGACCAAGGCCGGCTTCGACACCGGCGGCACCGACGGCCGCGTCGGCAACGACACCATGAAGGCGATCAAGGATTTCCAGCAGCGCGCGGGGATCACGCCGGCGGACGGCTATGGCGGGCTCAAGGTGCTGGCCAAGCTGCGGCAGGGGTCGTAGGCGACCTCAGTGCCGGTACTGCGGCTCCTCCGCATCGAGCTGTCGCCGGATCGCGGCGAGATGCAATCGCGCGGATTCGGAATCGCCCTCGCGCATCTGTCTGTAGGTCTCAGCCGCAATCGCGGGATCGAAGGGCAGCACTTTTCGCCCCGTCGACATCGCCAGCACCTGCACCTCGGCGGCGCGTTCGAGATAGTAGAGATCGTCCCATGCTTCCGCGATGGTCGGCGCCAGCACCATCACGCCGTGATGCTTCATGAAGACGATGTCGGCGTCGCCAACGGCTGATGCGATGCGCGCACCCTCGCGGTTGTCGAGCGCAAGGCCGTTATAGTCGCGGTCGACCGCGGTGCGGCCGTAGAATTTCAGCGCAGTCTGTCCGGCCCAGATCAGCGGATCGCCCTCGGTCATCGACAGCGCCGTCGCATAGGGCATGTGGGTGTGGAAGGCGACCTTGGCGCGCGGCAGGCGCTTGTGCATCTCGGCGTGGATATAGAACGCGGTCGCCTCGGGCACGCCCTCGCCGTCGAGCACGTTGCCGTGGAAGTCGCAGATCAGCAGCTTTGACGCGGTCAGCTCGCGGAAGGCGTAACCGTAGGGGTTGACCAGGAACAGATCGTCATGGCCCGGCACGACAGCCGAGAAGTGATTGCAGATGCCTTCTTCGAAGCCATTGCGCGCCGCCATGCGGAAGCAGGCGGCAAGGTCCTCGCGCGCAGTGCGGATCGCATCGGTCTCAAGGTCCGGCCGGTTCGAGCGGAATGGCGCTGATGCGGGTGAGGAAGCGTGAAGGCTGTGCGCCATGCGAAGGACACCTCTGTTGGTCGAGAGCTGCCCGCGTTGTACAGGGGCTGCGCCTGCGCGTCAGCCCCTGCGCGTGCCGCCCTGCCCTGCGCGGCTCACGCCC
>NZ_JALBHA010000193.1:0-10620 GCF_023006445.1 Bradyrhizobium sp. SHOUNA76 | reverse complement strand
GCCTGTCGGCCGGCACCTGGACCGGCTCGATCGCGGCCGAAGCCAGGGCCAGGGTCGGGACCAGACGATCGGCCTTGGCGGCGCGGTTGGCTGCGAGGGGCTTCGGCGGAGGCGTCTGCGAGATCATCTCTTCGCTGACGCTGGGCACGCTGTCGCGGCCAAGAATGGCGGTGGTGGCGGCGCCCAGGACGAGGAAGCAGGTCAGGACAACGATGGTGATGGCTTTGGACAAACGTCTCTCCGCGTCCGACTTCAAGTCCACGTGATCACTGCCCGGAAACTGGGCGATAATTAAGGCTTAACCGTGCCGTTGCGGCGGTAATCGCGCGGACTGCGGCGACATCGCCCGGAAAACTCAAGGAAATCAGGCCGCTGCCGACAGGTCGTAGGCATCCTGGATGTCGGCGACGATCTCCGAGGCCTCCCAGACCGCGCGCGGCTCGACCGATTGCAGCGCCACCGTCCAGTTGCCGCCCCGGCGGGTGCGAGGGACGCTGACGATGTCGAAACGGACGTTGCGGCACAGCGGGTGGCGGGCCAGGGCATGGGCAACGCGAACGCGGATCTCGTCCAGCGAAGCCGCCGTCTTGGTGTTGAGATAATCGAAGTCCATCGCCTGTCCCTCTCGGCCCTGATTGGTGGCCGTGAGGGGATTCTTGGCGGGCGTTGGTTAATCTGCCGTTAAGTGGGGCGTTTCGAGCGAGCGCTCGATTAACTGTGATCGGGACGAACGGCCCCTGCCTTTCCGCAATTCTACGGGGAGAGGTGTGTCCTCGCCTCTCGATATTCGACCGCCGTCCGCGCAACGAGATCGTCGACAGGGAGCACATCGTTGACGCCCGAGGTGGAGTGCCCGCCGCTCCAGATGTCGCGCCAACGCTTCGGCCGGTTTTCGCGCGCGGCGACGTCGATATCCTCAGCGATGTCGATCGTGCCGCGCGCCGGCAGATCGTCGGGATCAAGCCCTGCGGCCACGATCGAAGGCCTCAGCATGCTGGTCTGCAGGCCGGTAAAGGCGGTGGTGAGCAGGATGTCGTCGGCGCTGCTTTCGACCAGCATCAGCTTGTGGCGGTCGTCCGCCATGCTCTCGCGTGTCGCGATGAACTTCGTGCCCATATAGGCGAGATCGCAGCCGAGCACTTCGGCCGCGTGCAGCGCATGACCGTCGCTGATGCCGCCCGCGAGCACGATGATGCCGTCGTAGAATGCACGGACCGCGCGGACGAAGGCGAACGGGTTGAGCCAGCCGGTCTGCCCGCCGGCGCCCGCGGTGAGCAGCACCAGCCCGTCGGCACCTGCTTCCGCCGCGCGTTCGGCATGGCGGATGGAAGCGACGTCCGCCAGCACCAGCGCACCGGCATCGTGCAGCGGCTTCAACACCGGCGCGGGCGAGCCGACCGAAGTGATGACGACCTCCGGCCTATGTCGCAGCAGCACGGAGAGATCCTGCTCCAGCCGCGCATTGGAGCGGTGCACGATCAGGTTCGGACAGAGCGGCGCTGCCTTGCGGCCGGTTTGATCCTCGTGCTGGCGCAGCCGCGTTTCGATCGCGGTGAGCCATTCATCGAGCTGGTCCGTGCTGCGGCAATTCACGGTGGGGAAGCTGCCGATGACGCCGTTGCGGCAGGCCGCGATCATGAGCTCGACGCCCGACACCAGGAACATCGGCGCTGCGATCAAAGGCAAAGCGAGACGATCGCGAAAGCGTTGCAGTCGATCGGATGTCACTCAATTCTCCTTGTCGCTCTTGCCTCGCCGCACGGGCTTTGTCGTTTCATCCCGCAGTTCCTGTGCTAGCGTCATCCGCAACATTGGCACGCCAGAAGCCGGTGACAAGCAAAGAGGAAACATATGTCCGATCCGCTCCACGCATCGTCCCCGACTTGCGCGCAGACGCTGCGGGCGCTGTCGCGCTATCCCGGCCGCACCGCTTTCGCATGGCCTGAGGGATCACTGACCTATCAAGGCACGATCGACCTGATCGGACGCATCCAGGGCGTGTTCATGCGGCTTGGATTGCAGGTGGGCGCGCGCGTCGCCTTCCTCACCGCGAACCGGGCCGACACCTGGTGCGCCGGCGTCGCCGCGCAATTGTCGCGGCTCTGCATCACCTGGCTGCATCCGCTGGGATCGCTGGAGGACCAGCTGTTCCAGCTCGAGGATTCCGAGGCGGAGATGCTGGTGGTCGATGCGGCCGCCTTCCGCGACCGCGGCGGCGAACTCGCCGCGAGAGCGAGCCGACTCAAGGCAGTCTTCACCATGGGGCCGGCCGGCTACGGTGCCGATCTGCTGGCGGCGATCGAGAGCGCGGGACACGCCAGCGCGCAGTGCCTCGCCAGTCTCGACGATCTCTCGACGCTGAACTACACCGGCGGCACCACCGGCAAATCCAAGGGCGCGCTGCGCTATCACCGCGAGAATGCCGGAGCCGCCGCTGCGATCCTCGCCGATTTCGAGATCCCCGACGCCGCACGCTACCTCACGGTCGCGCCGATCAGTCATGTCGCCGGCACGAAAGTGCTGCCGACCCTGATGCGCGGCGGCACCGTCCACATGCTGAAGGGATTCGATCCCGAGACCGTGCTGGCCACGATCGCGCGCGAGCGCATCAACTTCACGCTGTTCGTGCCGACCATGATCTACGTGCTGCTCGACCATCCCGCGCTGGGCAAGAGCGATCTGTCCTCACTCGAGCTGGTGCTCTACGGGGCGTCCGCGATGTCGCCGAGCCGGCTGGTCGAGGGCATCGAGCGCATCGGACCGGTGTTCTCGCAGCTCTACGGCCAGACCGAATGCTATCCGGTCTCGGTGCTGCGCAAGGCGGATCACGATCCCAGGACGCCCGAACTGTTTCTGTCCTGCGGCTTCCCTATCGCGGCCTGCGAGGTCAGGATCCTCGACGACAACGATCAGGAGGTGAAGACGGGCGAGGCCGGCGAGATCTGCGTGCGCGCCCCGCATGTCATGGCCGAATACTGGAAGCGGCCTGACATCACCGCCGAAACGCTGAAGAACGGCTGGGTCCATACCGGCGACATCGCACGGAAGGACGAGCGCGGCTACATGTTCATCCTCGACCGCAAGAAGGACATGATCGTGTCCGGCGGCTTCAACATCTTCCCGCGCGAGGTCGAGGACGTGCTGTCGCAACACGCCGATGTAGCCATGGTCGCGGTCGTCGGCATCCCCGACGAGAAATGGGGCGAAGCCGTCACCGCCATCGTGGTGCCGCGCGAGGGCGCTCGGCCCGATCCGGATGAGCTGATCAACCTGGTCAGGACGCGAAAAGGCTCTGCGCATGCGCCCAAGCAGATCCAGTTCGTCAAGCAATTGCCGATGACCGGCGTCGGCAAGGTCGACAAGAAGGTGCTGCGTGCGGGCTTCTGGAGCGGCCGGGACCGAATGGTGGGGTGAAATACCCCGGGATTCTACGGTGTCATTGTTGCCCCGACACCACAACGCGCAACGGAGTGCGCGCGCGCAGCGTCCACGCAATTGCCGGCGAATCGGGGAATCACCTAGACCGCTGATGGGGCTGGGAAGCGGAGAGTAAGATGAGAGTCGCTTCCCTGGAAAGTGCAGTCGCCGCGGTCACGTTGATCACGGCTATCATCGTGGTGCTGTGGGAGATCAAGATCTTCTACGGAATGTGAACTGGCAGGATGCCTCTTCGAACACGACCGAGCATCCCTTCCGCGGCGGCGGAAGCCTGCCGTTCAATCGGCCAAAGAGCGATCCGGGGCTTACCGTCACGCTCACCGCTTCTCGATCACCAGGCTCTGCACCGCTCGGCCGAAATAGCCCTGCCGGTCGGCTAGCCGGGACATAGCCAGTCCTGCGCCGTCGGAACCAATCCAGGATTCGCCGTCGAGCAGGATCCACTCGCCGACCGGCTGACGTGCGAAGCTCACGGTGAGGTCGGCGTTGATGAACGTCCAGGCGCGGAAGTCGAGCATCGAGGCGGTGCCGTTGGAGAAATCGGCGGCGACCACGGCGCGCATCGCCTGCGAGATGCCTTCTCCCTCGATCAGTGGATGATCGACACGAAACCAGATCGCACCGGCGCCGGCCTGGCCGAAGCGGCCGCGCGCGGCGCGCATCGAGACCAATCGCACGAACGGGCTGGTGACGGCGACACTGTCCTCGACCAGCGAATCCTCAGGCGAGGGCAACGTGACCGGCGGCTGCTCGACGTCGTCGGGCAGCGTCAGCGCCTGGCGCCTGATCTTGAGCACGGTGGCGCCGACCACCTGCACGCCGTCGGCGAGCAGCCTGATCTCGCAGAGCTGGATCTTGCGGCCCTCACGCAAGATTTCGGTCGCAATCGTGAGCGGCCCGACCGGCACCGGACGCATCAGATCGATCGTGAGGCGCGCGACGTCCATCGGCACAGGCGTCGGGATGCGTTCCGCCGCCCATGTCACCAGCGAGGCCGGCGCCGAGCCGTGCTGCATGCGCGGGTCCCAGGGACCAGCGGCACCCGGGCCGGTGACGACGCTGTTGCCCTCGACGCGGTAGATGGCGGTCATCGTTTCAATCGGCCTCAGTTGACGTTCCCCGGACGCTGCGCAGCGCGTAGCGGTGCGCTGCTGATCCGGGGTCCATACGTTGCTTCGATGGGTCCCGGCTCCGCGCAGCAGCGTTGCGCGCTGCAGCGCGTCCGGGACACGAGAGCGATCACAACGGCGGATCGATCGCTTCGTCGTACTCCTTTTTGAAGCGCGCGATCAGTTCGGCGGCGGGCACGACGCCCTCGATGCTGCCGATGCCCTGGCCCGAGCCCCAGATCTCCTTCCAGGCCTTCGGTTTGGCGCGCTCGCCGGAGGCGTCGGTGCCGAAATTCATCTTGGAAGGGTCGGAGGTCGGCAAATCCTCGGGATCCATGCCGGCAGCGAGGATCGAAGGTTTCAGGTAGTTGCCGTGCACGCCGGTGAAGAGGTTGGAATAGACGATGTCGTCGGCGGTCGAGCCGGCAATCATCTCCTTGTACTTTTCGACCGCATTGGCTTCCTTGGTCGCGATGAAGGCCGAGCCGATATAGGCGAAGTCGGCGCCGAGGACGCGCGCGGCGCGGATCGCCTTGCCGTTGCCGATCGCCCCCGACAGCGCGATCGGACCATCGAACCACTTGCGGGTCTCGGCGACGAAGGCCAGCGGCGAAATGGTGCCGGCATGACCGCCGGCGCCGGCCGCAACCAGGATCAGGCCGTCGGCACCCTTCTCGATCGCCTTGCGCGCAAACTTCTGGTTGATCACGTCGTGGAAGACGATGCCGCCCCAGCCGTGCACGGCCTGGTTCAGCTCCTCGCGGGCGCCGAGCGAGGAGATGATCATCGGCACCTTGTACTTGGCGCAGAGCTGCATATCGTGGTCGAGCCGGTTGTTCGACTTATGCACGATCTGGTTGACCGCGAACGGCGCCGAGGGCCGGTCGGGATGGGCCCGGTCATAGGCCGCGAGCTCTTCGGTGATGCGCGCCAGCCATTCGTCGAGCAGCTCCGGCGGCCGGGCGTTCAGCGACGGAAACGAGCCGACCACCCCCGCCTTGCACTGCGCGATCACGAGATCGGGCACCGAGATGATGAAGAGCGGCGAGCCGATCACGGGGATCGACAGGCGTCCCTTGAACAACGCAGGCATGGACATAGCGAAACGATCCTCTGTTGGCCGATCAATGGAAGGTTGGGCACCATACCAACAAGGCAATCTTTCCACTGTCAAGTATTGCGTTGTGCCGCCGCGCCGGATGCCGTTACCGCAATTCCAAGGCGCGGAATTCCGACAGCATACGGCTATCCGTCCTCGCCGTCATTGCGGGCGACTTGTCCGCCGAAGCTCGAAGAGCGAAGGCGGAAGCGGAGCAATCCAGTCTCTTTCCGTGGAGACAGCCTGGCTTCGTCGCAAGGGCTCCTCGCAATGAGGAGGCGAGAGCCGCGGATGACCACGACCTACGCAATCAGATCCGGATTGATCAGCCGCTCGAACGAGAACATCTCGTCCCACTTCTCCTGCGTCAGCAGCTTGCGCTCGACCACGACGATCTGGTGCAGCGACTTGCCGCTCTTGTAGCCCTCGCGCGCGATCTCGGCGCATTGCTTGTAGCCGAGCAGCGGCTTCAGCACCGTGACGATACCGAGGGAATTCAGCACCATGTTGCGGGTGTGCTCCTCGTTGGCGGTGATGCCGACGACGCAATTCTCGCGCAGGCTGTTGACCGCGCGCTCCATGGTGCGGATCGAGAAGAACAGCGCGAACGAGATCACCGGCTCCATCACGTTGAGCTGGAGCTGGCCCGCCGAGGCCGCGAGCGTCACCGTGGTGTCGAGCCCGATGACGAGGAAGCTGGTCTGGTTGACGACCTCGGGGATAACGGGGTTGACCTTGCCAGGCATGATCGAGGATCCCGGCTGAAGCTGCGGCAGGTTGATCTCGTTGAAGCCTGCGCGCGGACCGGACGCGAGCAGGCGAATGTCGTTGCAGATTTTCGTCAGCTTGCTCGCCGTGCGCTTGAGGACGCCCGAGAGCTGCACATAGGCGCCGGTGTCCGAGGTCGCCTCGACGAGATCGCCCGCGAGGATGAAGTCGACGCCTGTGAGCGCGCTCAGATGCCGGACCGCGAGCTTGGGATAGCCGACCGCCGCCGTGACGGACGTGCCGATCGCGGTGGCGCCGAGATTGATCTCGCGCAGCAGCGCCCGCGCTTCGGAGATACGGTCGACCTCCTCGCCCATCGTGGTGCCCCATCCCCGGAATTCGGCCCCGAGCGACATCGGCACCGCATCCTGGAGATGCGTGCGGCCCATCTTCAGGACGCGGTCGAACTCGCGACCCTTGGCGAAGAAAGCTTCCTGGAGCTGGCGCAGCGCGGTCATGTAGCTTTCGAGCCGCAGGATCAGCGCGAGCCGAAACGCGGTCGGATAGGTGTCGTTGGTCGACTGGCCGTAATTGACGTGGTCGTTGGGACTGACGTGCTGATAGTCGCCCTTGCCGAAGCCGAGCGATTCCAGCGCGAGGTTCGCGATCACCTCGTTGGCGTTCATGTTGGTGGAGGTGCCGGCGCCGCCCTGGATGAAGTCGGTGACGAACTGGTCCATCATGTCGCCGGCGATGACGCGGTCGCAGCCGAGGATGATCGCGTCCGCGACCTTGGCGTCGATCGCACCGAGATCGCGATTGGCCATGGCGGCAGCCTTCTTGACGTAACCGAGCGCCTTCACGAAGTAAGGCTCCTGGTTCATCGGAATGCCGGTGATGTGGAAGTTCTCCTTACCCCGGATGGTCTGGACGCCGTAATAGATGTCGTCGGCGATCTCACGCTGTCCGAGGAAGTCCTGCTCCGTACGGCTCATGGGCGCTCCTTGCTGCATGCGCGCGAGGCCTTCACGTCAGTTCTGGCACAGCGCGCTGGTCACGAAAGTATCGGTGCGGCAATCGTCCGGCTTGCGAGCCCTGCCGGGAATCAGGACCTTGGCCGAGCATTTTTCCGCGGAGTCGGCATTCAGGCTCTTGCCGTCCTTGTATCCCTTGCTCTGGCAGAGCTGGTCGGCGGCCTGCTTGCAGTCGGGCGCACCGTTCGACGAGGCTGGACAGGCCACGCGACCCGATACCATGGTGGAGGGCTTGGCCAGCCGCGACAGATCGTTCATTGTTTCACTGGGGCTTTTGATCGGCGGCAGGATCGAGGGCAGCTTGTCGAACAGCTTGCCCATTTCGTTGAACAGCCCGGGATTCTCTGCAGGTGCGGGCGTCGAGGGCGGCGGCGCAGCCTGCGGCCCTTGCTCCTGCAAGCCAAGCGACGGCGGCGCCGATTGCGCCCACCCGGTCCCGCAAGCACCGAGCAGGAGCAGCACTGCTGACATCAGCGTCCCGAGCCGCACGGCGGCATTGCCGGATCGAACCATCATGACGGCAACCGTAGCCGAAGCCGGCCCTGCGGCAAAGCGCCGTGGATCTAGATCAGCTTGACCGCCACCACGAAGCCGAGCACCAGCACGGCAGCGCCGACCGCCACCACGAGTCCGAGATGCTTCTCGATCTTGACCCGGATCCAGTCGCCATAGCGGTTGAGCAGGATCGCGACGATAAAGAAGCGTCCGCCGCGCGCGACGATCGAGCACAGGACGAACAGGACGATGTTGTAGCCGGCGAAGCCCGAGGTGATGGTGACGAGCTTGTAGGGGATCGGCGTCAGCCCCTTGAGCAGGATGATCACCGCGCCCCATTCCGCGTAGGAGGCGCGGAAGGCCTCGACCTTGCCGCCGAGGCCGTAGACCTGGATCAGCCATTGGCCGACCGAGTCGAACAGTAGCGCACCGATGGCGTAGCCGACCACGCCGCCGAGCACCGAGGTGACGGTACAGACCATCGCATAGACCCAGGCGCGCTGCGGGCGCGCCAGCGACATCGGGATCAGCATCACATCCGGCGGGACCGGAAAGAACGAGCTTTCGGCGAAAGACACGACGCCCATGATCCACAGAGCGTAGGGCTTGTGGGCGGCGTCGATGCACCAATCGTAAATACGTTTCAGCATGGCGCCGCGATGAAGCACCATGGGACGGATTTGTCCATGCCGAGATTGAGGCGAATTATGGCGTTTCGAGCATGATCCGGAAAAGTGTGCAGCGGTTTTCCGAAAAGATCATGCTCAAACAAGAGGCTAAAGCGCGATGACCGTTCATCCTGGTTTCATCGCGCTTTAGTGGCGCTTGCGCGCTGTGCGGCCCTCGAGCGCGACAATTGGCCGCCTGGCGGCCACGCGCGGCGACGCGACTTTGGGCAGCTTCATCGAGGATTTCGGCAGCTTCTCGGCGATGCCGAGCATGTCTTCACGCCGCGTCATTTCGCGCCAGACGTCCTCGGGACGCACGCCGGCAGAGGCCCAGAGCACTGTGAGATTGTAGAGCAGGTCCGCGCTTTCCCGGATCACGGCCTCGCTGTCGCCGTTGACCGCATCGATCACGACTTCGATGGCCTCTTCGGCCAGCTTCTTCGCCATTTTGGAAGGCCCGCGCTGAAACAGCCGGGCCGTACGCGATGTTGCCGGATCAAGATCCCTGGCCGCGAGCACAGCCAGATATAGCCGCTCAAGCGAATCACTCATGGTACTCAAAACTACTCTAAAGCAATGTCGAGCGCGTTAACGCGCGACAATAAAAGCAGAAAACAGGCCGGCGCGGCAACCGCGACGGCCTGTCCTGTTCAAACCTGTGCTGCCAAACCTAGTAGCAGTTCTGGTAGTAGCCCTGGCCGCAGAGCTCGGACGGAGCGGTGCCGCCATAGCGCTGATATTGGTAGTTCGGGCCCGGACCATAATACGGCCCATAGGCGGGGCCGCTGTAATAGGCCGGACCGCCGTAATAGCCATAGCCCGGACCGTAGTCATAAGCGTAGGAGTCACGGCTCGCGGCGATGGCGAGACCGGTGCCGATGGCCGCGAAAGCCGCAGCAGCAGCAGCACCGCCTCCGCCGCCATGCCAATGGCGGCCGCCCGCATAGGACGCGGTCGGGGCAATACTGGTCAGCGCCAGCACCGCGGCGGTGGCAAGAACGGCCTTTCGGCCCGCAAACTTGGAGAATCGCTCGAACATGTCTTGGGCCCTCCTTTGGGACCTGGAATGCGACGCCTGCGGACAGGCTCATGCCTATCAAACCCGCATGACCTAAGTTGGGTTCCCGAACCCCAACACAAGCTGAACGGGGTTGCGTAACGATGCCGCAACGCCGCTCATCCTCCGTTCATGTTGGCGCGGACAGACTGGCTGCCGGCCGGCGCTGCGAGCGTCGCGAAACCATAACAATGCGGGACCGACGCAACTGATGTCGGACTTCAAGTCGATCGCGCTTCGTTGCCTGCTGGCCCTCTCGATCCCGCTTGCGACACTGATCGCCCGCGATGTCAGCGCGGCCGAGACCGCTGCGCCCTCCCTTGCGATCCACTTCAGCTTCGACCGCCCGTTGGACGCGAGCATGGCGCCGTTCTTCCTTGCGGCGAAGGACGGCAGCTTCGGCGCCGAGCGTCTCAACGTGTCCTTCAGCATCGCAACCGGATCGCCCGAGGCGCTCGCACGCGTCGCCAAGGGCGACAGCGAGCTTGCGCTCGTCGACATCAACGAGCTGATCCGCTTTCGCGACAAGGAAGATGCGGCGCCGGTCAAAGCCGTGTTCGTGCTGTTCAACCGCGCGCCCTACGCGATCGTCGCGCGCAGGAGCCGAGGCATCCATGTGTTGCCCGATCTCGACGGCAAGACCGTCGGCGTTGCCGACGGCGATCTGTCGATGCGGCTGTGGCCGGCGCTGGCGCAGCAGAACGGCATCAAGGCATCCCGCGTCAAATTCCACAAGATTGGCGCCGCGGTGCGCGAGCCGATCCTGTCCGCAGGACAGGTCGATGCCGTCGCGGGCTTCAACTATCTCTCCGCGGTGAACCTGCGCGACCGCGGCGTGCCCGGAGCCGATCTGGTCGTGCTGCGTTATGCCGACTATGGCTGCGAGGCCTATGGCTTCGCCGTGGTGGTCAGTCCCGCCTTCGCCGCAGCAAAGCCGGACGCTGTGAAGGGCTTCGTCCGCGCCTTGATCGCCGGCATCGCTGCGACCGTCAAGGAGCCGGCGCGTGCGGCG
>NZ_JALBHA010000192.1:0-10637 GCF_023006445.1 Bradyrhizobium sp. SHOUNA76 | reverse complement strand
CGGCGTTGACGCTGCCGGCGACACCGTCGTCCTCGATGGTGACCGCGAAGGCCCACATGCTCGCCACGACATTGCGCAGGGCGTCGTCGGTGCGGGCAGCCTCGAGCTGGGTCGCGAGGCTCCGGAGGCCGAGATAGCAGCCGGCATCGGGCGTGAACAATTCGGGTGCGATCATAAGCGCGTCGAGCGCGGTGTAGACGTCGGAATTCCTGTTGGCGTCGAGCGCGAGGATGCGGCGTTGCTCGATCAGCGCGCGCGCGAGCGAGTTGGTGAACAGACGCTCGGGCAGGCGCATGTTGAAGGGTTCGCTTCTAGCCTCGTTGCCGGCCTCGTCTTTGGCGCTCAGCGTCAGCGTAACGTCGGCGCCGGCATACGGATCCTCGCTGAGATCCTTCACCGTCTGGCCGACGCCGTTGCGGGTGCGGGCGTTCGGCAGCACGAGCGGGAAGTGCGGCGGCTCGAACAACGGCCGCGCCGCGGCCTTGGCGTCGGAATCCTTGCGGCCATCCTTGACGGCATCTTTGGCGTCGGCGGAGCGCAAGGCAATGTGCGCATCCGCGCCGGTGACGCCGTAATCATCCTCGATCTTGTAGGAGAGCTGGAGCCCGCCGCGCGCCTGGCGCTCGGGATCCTTGGCGAGCACGATCGTCGGCGCACGGTCCGGCGTTGCCGCAAACGCCCATTGCGGCTGGCCGGAAGGCGCGCGGACACGCGCGGTGCCGTCACCGGTGATGGCACAATGCTTCTCGTTGGTGCCCTTGGGTGCAGCCTCCGCGGGAGCGACCTCCTTGAGACCGCCGGAGACGGCGACATCCAGGCTGCCGCCGGAGGAGCGCACGATCAGGGTCGAGCCTGCGGGAACGGCAAGCGGGCCTGAAGCCGGCAGCGCCGCGGCCTCCTTGTTGGCGGCCGACAGGATGATCGGCGGCTTGCCTGTGTAGAGCGGCGGGGTGACCCAGGCATCAACGCGAACATTCGCTGGCGCCAGCACGCCGTTCCAGTCGAAGGCGGCCCCGAGCCGCATCGCGCGCTCGTCGCCGGCGGCGAAGAAGGTCGCGACCAGCATCACCATGACCAGCGCGCGCAGCGCCCAGGGATCATGGAGCGCAAGTCGCGGATGCGGCAGACCGGCTCGGATGCGCTTGATCGAGGCCAGCGTCCGCTCGCGCTGCGCCTGCCACAGCGCCTGTGCGACCGGATCCTGCGAGGACAGTGTGTCGGTCAGCGTCGTCGCCGGGCGGTGACGGATGCCGGAGCCACGATCGAGCCGGGCCAG
Source organism: Bradyrhizobium sp. SHOUNA76 (assembly GCF_023006445.1). Classification (NCBI taxonomy): domain Bacteria; kingdom Pseudomonadati; phylum Pseudomonadota; class Alphaproteobacteria; order Hyphomicrobiales; family Nitrobacteraceae; genus Bradyrhizobium; species Bradyrhizobium sp. SHOUNA76. Next base: position 9,361 of record NZ_JALBHA010000192.1, on the reverse strand, counting down.
CGCCTCGTCGCGGCTCGGCCAGCGAAAGCGAAACAGGGGCAACAGGACGGCGATTGCGATGGCGGCGAAAACGACGAGACCGATGGCACGGGCGATGAACGGCAACGCCAGCCACAGGCCGGCCCAGGACACCACCAGGAACAGGCCGACGACGGTCAGAAGCCGCGCCAGATTTGGCCAGGCACGCTCCCACGCTATGGCATAGATGGCCCGATCGAGGGCCTGCGCCAGCTTCAACCGCGACAGAGCGTCACTGTTGCGGATCGGGTCTGACGGGTCGGGGGTGACGCCGTTCAATCAACTCTCCAGGTTGCCCGGTGGGAGAGGAGCCTATCACAACGGCAGCACTGAGGCATCCGTTCCCGTACGGGAGACACCCCTTTTCCCGCATAACACGAGGACGTGACTGGCCCCGCCCAACCCCGTAATTTCCGCCGCGCCGCCCGAGAGAAACGCAAGGGAAGTAAGGGAAACGCCATGGACAAGAAGATGCACGACAAGGGCCTGGAAGTCCGCAAAGCGGTGCTGGGCGAGGCCTATGTCAACAACGCCCTGAAGAACGTCGATGATTTCAACCGTCCGTTCCAGGAGATGTTGAACGAATATTGCTGGGGCACGGTGTGGGGCCGCGAGGAGCTGCCGCGCAAGACCCGCAGCATGCTCAACATCGCCATGATCGCGATCCTCAACCGCCAGCACGAGTTCCGCGCACATCTGAAGGGCGCGCTCACCAACGGCGTCAGCCGCGAGGAAATCCGCGAGATCCTGATGCAGGTCGCGATCTATGGCGGCATGCCTGCCGCAGTCGACAGTTTTCGCATCGCGCGCGAGGTGTTCGCGGAGATCGACGGCAAGGCGTGAGCCGAACAAACAGCTTTCAACGTATCGCTCCGTCATTGCGAGCGAAGCGAAGCAATCCAGAAATCCCTCCACGGACACATCCCTGGATTGCTTCGTCGCTTCGCTCCTCGCAATGACAACAGAAAGGAAACACCATGGACATCGGATTCATCGGCCTCGGAAACATGGGTTTCCCGATGGCGCGGCGGCTGATCGAGGCGGGACATAGGCTCGTCGTGTTCGACACGCGCAAGGAAGTCATGGGCAAGCTCGTCGCGCTTGGCGCTACGCAAGCGACATCGCCGAAGGACGTCGCCGATCAGGTCGAGACTGTCATGGCGAGCCTGCCCTCGCTGCAGGCTTCGCTCGAGGTTGCAACCGGGACGAACGGCGTGATCGAGGGCAGCCGCGCAAAACGCTTCATCGATCTGTCCACGGTCGGCTCGGCGATGGCCGCGAAGATTCACGGACTCCTCGCCCAACGCAACATCGTGCAGATCGACTGCCCCGTCTCCGGCGGTGTCGGCGGCGCCGAGAAGGGCACGTTGGCGGTGATGGTCTCCGGGCCGAAGGCGGAGTTCGAACTGCTCAAGCCCGCGCTCGACATCATCGGAAAAGTGTTCTTCATCGGCGAGAAGCCCGGCGCGGCGCAGACCATGAAGCTCGCCAATAATTTCCTGTCGGCGACCGCGATCGTGGCCACGTCGGAGGCCGTGGTGATGGGCGTGAAGGCCGGGCTCGATCCCGCCGTGATGATCGACGTCATCAATGCCGGCTCTGGCATGAACACGGCGAGCCGTGACAAGTTTCCGCGCGCGGTGCTGCCGCGTACATTCGACTTCGGCTTCGCCACGGGACTCATGGTGAAGGACGTGCGGCTGGCGCTGGAGGAGATGAAGCAGCTCGGCCTGTCGATGGAGGTCGCCGACGCGGTCGGGCGGTTGTGGGAGACCGTGATAGCTGCGGAAGGCGCCGAGTCCGATTTCACCGCGGCGATCAAGCCGATCGAGAAGAAGGCGAACGTCGTGGTGGGCGGAAAGATGGGCGGGTTGGCGGGACGATAACGCGCGCTCATCCTGGATCGGTGCACGCCGATCCAGGATCCCGCCCCATCACCGACCGGTCGGATCAGCGATTATCGTCCTGGCGTCCGCCCTTGCAGAAGCCCGGATCGACTGCGCTTGCGCGATAGTCCAGCGGGCCGTCGAACTCGTCCTTGTACTTGACGAGGACATCGGGGCAGACTGCCTCCGCCGTCTCGAGATTGCCGCCACAGCTCCAGTTGGCGGCATCGTTGACGTCACCCGTTCCCTTGTACTTTGCCGTTTGCGGATAGGGGCACAAGGGCCGCGACAGTGCCGGCGCCAAACTGCGGCCGACGACCTGGTCCGGCGCAACGCCTTTCTCGACCCAATTGACGAGCGCGGTAAAGTCGGCGCCATTTTGCGGCCAGGCCCCCGTGGTGCCGAGGCCGAAGATCGGCAGGCCGCAATGACCGACGCCGGGTGCGTGATACAGGCGGTAGAAGCTCTGCACGCCCTCGAAACCGGTTCGATCGTGATTCCTCTGATAGCGCTCTGCCATCTGCCGGTAGTAGTTGAGAACACCGCGCGGATAGATGAACTGGTCGTTGGCGCCGAGGAAAGTCATCAACTTCCCACCACGGGCGCGGAAGGCATCGAGCGGGCCGAATGTGTCGGTCACATCGGCGATGTTGCGGGAGCCCGCTTCCGCCACTCTGGGATAGGACAGCCCCTTGCCCCCGAGGCTGACGGTATTCCATTTGGTCGATGGCGGCGCGAAGCTTGGATCGATCAGGTTCCATTCGAACTGGGTCACGCCAAGCGGAAACGGCGTCGGACCGTCGAGGATCGAGAAGTCGCTGCCGCGATCCAACCCGAACCAGATACGATTGCCATGCTTGTTGCGCGGACCGTCCCAGATCTTGTCGACCACCACCGCCTCGTCCGCGGTCAGGCAATTCGGTGCCGCCGGCGCACCCGGCTTCCCACATATGTTGGCCTTGGCACTGAAGCGGCAGGTGCGGGGATCGTTGATGATGCCGTCGACCGCGCCATCATTGGCGTCGCAGGCCGCGATCGCCGATTTCTGCGCCGCGACCAGCTTGGCAGGAGGGATCGCTCCGCTCGGGTTCTCGCCTGCCTGCTCGAACATTGCGATCTGGCCCCACATCTGCGCGGTCTGGAAGCGCGTCCAGTACACCGCGGGAGCGCTGGCAAGGATGCCGTCGAGCTGGCTCCCGAGCTCCTGGGCCAGCAGATATCCCTGCCGGCCGCCCGTCGAGCAGCCGTTCCAGTAATTATAGCTGGGCGGCTTGCTGTAATAGGCGGTCGCAATGCGCTTCGACCACAGGATCTGCTGCTTGATCCCGTTGCGGAAGAAATCCTGGATGAATTGGAGATTGTAGGTATGGTCGGCATTGACGCCGGGCGTGCAGTCGCCGCCGGCGTGGCCGCCATCCGTCCCCGATCCGACATAGCCGGCATTCACGGCCGCATCTACGTTGAGATTGCCGGCGCATCCGCCGCCGCCAAGGCCTTCGGTACGGCCGTTCCAAGCGCCCATGGTCCCGCCTGCACCGCCGTCCGCCGGGCTGAGCGGCAATCCTATCGCGATGGTGATGTTCTGGCTCGGACTCGTGCCGTAGACCAGCGTGACGCCGCAGTACTTCGTGCTGGCAGGAGCCGCCGTCGTCTTGATGGCGCTGGTCGCCGACTTGATGGAGGGATTGTTCGCCAGCTCGAACCGCGGATCCGTCGCCAGGCCCGCGCATGTCGGTGCCGCAAGTGCCGCGGCAGCGTTCGGCAGCGCGACCGCTCCGGCGACCAACGCAACTGTGGATGCGCAAACGCGCAATAGAATTCGTGAACACTCCATGATGCCCTCCCCGATCTGTTGGTATTTTCGGGAAGTCGTAGCATCACGATGCGAGGGGGCCGTAGAACAAGGTCGTCATCGGCTGGAACAAAACCTTCCGGCGACAGATTTTTTCCGGGGACCACGGGCGCGCCGGAGAAGCGCAACAGCACGCGTCAGGAGCGCGCGCCCTTCGCTGCCCTCGCAAGCCTTGCCGTCTCGGACGGCGCTTCTCCAAAGCAATCGCGATATCTCGACGCGAAATGCCCCATATGCGCAAAGCCCCACTTCAGCGCCACGTCGTGGACCGACAGCGCATTCAGCGGCGATGACAATTCCGCCTGCACCGCCTCGAGGCGAATCTGCCGCAGATAAGCCAGCGGCGTCACGCTCCTGAAGCGGTGAAATCCGTACTGCAGGGATCGCACGCTGATGCCTGCCGCCTCTGCCACCTCGCTCAATGTCAGCGCCTGGTGCATGTTGGCGCGCATGAAGTCGATCGCCTCCCTGATCCGGCGCGGCGTGGCGTCTTGCTGGCGGCGCTGGCGATCGCTGAAGCCATGCGGAAAATTGAGGAAGACCAGCCGCAGGATGGCTTCGCCGAGCAGCGCCATGGACTTCTCGGAGCGAAGCGCCTCGTCGCGCATGCCGGCTCCGACCGCTTCGGCCAGCGCCGTGAGCATGCGGCCCGCGGGACCTGCAAGATCGAGCCGCGGGTTAAGCTCCATGCTGCGCAGCGACCCACCCTCGAAAATGCCGGACAGCACCTTCCGCACCGTCGCGACCTCGAATTCCAGCGTGACGTGCGCGTGCCTGCCGCGGCCGGCATAGGCGATCGAGCTGACTTCCGGCACGCTCAATGCCAACGCGTAATTGTGGTCGATGGCCACGGTCCGATCCCGCACCCTGCCGCTCACCGTCCCCGAACTCGGCAGCACGAGCCCGAGCCTCTCCTTGCGGTGCGAGAGGCGGCAGGTCCAGTCGATCTCGGACTCGACATCCCACCAAGAGAATCCGCTCGTCGCGGCAAACTGGCCGCGCCAGCGGAATGCGCTTCGGCTGCCGTCCAGATCAATCCGCGCATGAGGAACGAGCCGATTGAACGTGCTCAGGAACCTGTCGAAGCTCTCATCGCGGCTACTGAGATCGGTGAACATCGGACCATGTCCGTTGGATGCGGGACAACCGACGGAACTCAATCCCAAACGCGCAATCTTGTCCAGCACGCGCAGCTCCTGCGCCAGGAGACGCTTCGCTGGAGAATCTCATGGCCTTAGGATGACATCTGACCCGCACCCTGACGAACCGCGAGAAACTCGTACGATGGAACTGCCGTTCTTCCATCTCTACGGTGAGCCCCCCGACCCTCGCGCGTTCAATTTCGTCCATGCCGAGACCATCCCGTCGCGCTGCTCGCTCCATGACTGGCGGATCTGCGTTCATCGCCATGCCAATCTTCTGCAGATCCTCCTGATCGAGCACGGCGCCGGCGAGGTCCAGTACGAGACCTCGATGATCCCCTTTCACGCCCCCGCCATCATCGTGGTACCTCCGACCATGGCTCACGGATTTCACTTTCAGTCGTCGACGAGCGGCTGGGTGGTCAGTTTCACGGAGGACGTGGCACGAACGTTCGGCGACGCTGCGGGAGACACGGTCGCGCGCCTGAAGCGGCTGACGATGGCCCCCGTGGTTTCGATCGCGGAGAACGACATGGCCCGCCTATCCGACCTGAGTGCGCGCCTCAGCGAAGAGCGCCTGCTCTCCCGCGAGGGGTTCAATGTCGCCGTGAACAGCTACCTTGCCCTGATCGCAGTTGAAGTCGGGCGCCTGGCGATAGGCCGGAGCGGCACCGCAGCCCATTTCAACGACGCAGTGATCGAAAGACTGCTCGAGCTGATTGAAAGTCATTTTCGCAGCCGGCGGCTGCTAAATTTTTATGCGGCGAAGCTCGCGATGACGTCCGACGGCCTCAACAAGCACGTGAAGCGCATGACCGGGGTGACGGCCGGACAGCTGATTAGGCGACGGGTCGTCACCGAAGCAAAGCGGCAACTGGCGTTCTCGGATCAGCCGATCAACGAAATCGCGTATGATCTCGCCTATGCGGATCCATCGCACTTCGTGCGTTCCTTCCGCAAGGAAACCGGTGTGACCCCGCGGACCTTCCGCGCCAATGCCGGTCGATTGGCCTGATCGCCTGGCAATCCCAAATCCTGCCGCGATTGCGCGTTGCCGCCGATTTGCCTCGACGTCTCAAGCGATTTCAGTGCGCCAGGCAGCCCCGAGGCTACTGTGCATGGGGTTGCTTTGCAGGTTTTGCGTCCGCCTCACAGCCACGGCGCGGGCGTGTCCATCGCGATCAGTTGCTCGACCTCGATGCGCGGGCGCACCACGGCGTATTGATCGTCCTTCACCAGCACCTCCGGCACCAGCGGCCGGGTGTTGTACGTGCCGGCCTGCACCGCGCCGTAAGCACCGGCGGTCATGATGGCGAGGAGATCGCCGGGCGCGGGCGTCGGCAGCGTGCGATCGAGCGCGAGATAGTCGCCGGTCTCGCAGACCGGGCCGACGACATCGGCCGTGATGGTGGCGGCGCCCGTGGCGGGCTGCTTCACTGGCAGGATGTCGTGATGCGCCTCGTACAGCGTCGGGCGGATCAAATCGTTCATGGCAGCGTCGATGATGACGAAATTCTTGCCGTCGCCGTGCTTCACATAGATCACCTTGGCAACCAGGATGCCGGCATTGCCGACGATCATGCGGCCGGGCTCGAACATCAGCGTGCAGCCGAGATTGTGGCTGACGCGCTTGACCATCGCGGCATAGGCGGCCGGCGACGGCGGCGCCTCGCGGTCCATGTAATAGGGAATGCCGAGGCCGCCGCCGAAATCGACGTGGCTGATGTTGTGACCGTCGGTGCGCAGCGTCTGCACGAACTCGGACAGGATGCGGAACGCGGTCTCCATGCCGGAGAGCTCGGTGATCTGACTGCCGATATGCACGTCGGTCCCGGTCACCTCGATGCCCGGGAGTTTCGCGGCGCGGGCATAGACCTCACGGGCATGCACGATCGGGATGCCGAACTTGTTCTCGGACTTGCCGGTCGAGATTTTGGCATGCGTGCCGGCATCGACATCGGGGTTGACGCGGAGCGAGATGCGCGCGGTCTTGCCCATCTCGGTCGCAACGCGCGACAGCAGCTCGAGCTCCGGCTCGGATTCGACGTTGAGGCAGAGGATGTCGGCGGCGAGCGCGGCGCGGAGTTCGGATTCGGTCTTGCCGACGCCGGAGAACAGGATCTTGTTTGGCGGAATGCCGGCGGCCAGCGCGCGCTTCAATTCACCACCGGAGACCACGTCGGCGCCGGCCCCGAGCTTGGCCAGCGTGCGCAGCACCGACTGGTTGGAGTTCGCCTTCATGGCGTAACAGACCAGCACCTTCTCGCCGGCGAAGGCCTCGGTGAAGACGCGATAGTGCCGCTCCAGCGTCGCGGTCGAATAGCAATAGAACGGCGTGCCGACGGTCGCGGCCAGCTCGGACAGGTTCACCGCCTCGGCGTGCAGCACGCCGTTGCGATAGTCGAAATGGTTCATGGCTTAGGCTCGGTTGTCCCGGCTTATTTCTTGCCGGGAGGTTCGTCCAGGAGCGGGTCGAGAATAAACGGTTTCTTCCGGCCCTTGGCCGCCGCGGGCTCGGCATCCGCACCTGAGGCTGAGGTGGGATTGAACATGCTCGACGTCTTCTGGGCTGCGGTCTCGGTGTCGACAGGCGCGGCGCCGTTGGCCGTCGGCGCGCTGGTGGCGGTCGGCGGCAGATCCAGCGGACCCTTGCGGCCGCAACCCGCAAGCGCAAGCGCCGTCAGGCTCAAGACAATGATGGCCCACCCCGAGCCGGCCGGGCGAAACTTTGACGTCACGACGAAATCCCCACTACGCGGGCCGCACCATACAGAGATTGGCACGCTCTGGCGAGAGCCCGGATGACCATGAAACATCAGCGAAATTTTACCCTCAGCCCAATTTTCGCTCTTTTTCCAGCCGCTTCACCCAGGCCTTGGCCTGGGCCGTCACGTTCTTCGGAGCGGTGCCGCCGAAGCTGGTGCGGCTCTTCACCGACGATTCGACCGAGAGCACGCCGAACACGTCCTTGGTGATTTTTGGCTCGATCGCCTGCATCTCCTTGAGCGGCAGCTCGTGCAGCGCCACGCCGCCCTCGGCGGCCTTGGCGACGATGCGGCCGGTGACGTGATGGGCCTCGCGGAACGGCATTTTCAGCGTCCGCACCAGCCAGTCGGCGAGGTCGGTCGCGGTGGCATAGCCCTCGCCCGCGGCAAGCTTCATCTTGGCTTCGTCGGGCACGAGGTCGCGGACCATGCCGGTCATGGCGCGGATCGCCAGCGACAGCGCGGCAAAGCCCTCCATGGCACCCTGCTTGTCCTCCTGCATGTCCTTTTGATAGGCGAGCGGCAGGCCCTTCATCACGATCAACAGACCGTTGAGCGCGCCGATGACGCGGCCGGTCTTGGCGCGTACCAGCTCGGCGGCATCCGGATTGCGCTTCTGCGGCATGATCGAGGATCCCGTGGTGAACTTGTCGCTGAGCCGGATCATTCCGACCAGCGGCGAGGTCCAGATCACGATCTCCTCGGCGAAGCGCGACATGTGCACGGCACAGATCGAGGCTGCCGACAGCGTCTCCAGCACGAAGTCACGGTCGGACACCGCGTCGAGCGAGTTCGCCATCGGACGGTCGAAGAGAAGCGCCTTTGCGGTGGCGTGGCGGTCGATCGGGAACGAGGTGCCTGCGAGCGCGGCGGCACCGAGCGGCGATTCGTTGAGCCGCTTGCGCGCGTCCTGGAAGCGGCCGCGATCGCGCGCGGCCATCTCGACATAGGCGAGCAGATGATGGCCGAAGGTCACCGGCTGCGCGGTCTGCAGATGCGTGAAGCCGGGCATCACGGTGCCTGCGTGCTCCAGCGCACGCTCGACCAGAGCCTGCTGGAAGGCTGCGAGCGCGGCATCGGTCTCGTCGAGAACGTCACGCACGTAGAGACGGAAATCGGTCGCGACCTGGTCGTTGCGCGAGCGCGCGGTGTGCAGCCTGCCGGCGGCGGGGCCGATCAGCTCGGACAGGCGGCTCTCGACATTCATATGAATGTCCTCGAGCGTGCGCTTGAACTCGAAGCCGCCCTTGCCGATCTCTGACAAAATCGTGTCTAGACCCTTGCCGATATTTTTCGCATCAGAGCCCGTGATGATGCCCTTCGCGGCGAGCATCGCAGCGTGAGCCTTGGACGCGGCAATGTCCTGGGCGTAGAGGTGACGATCGACGTCGATGGAGACGTTGATCTCTTCCATGATCTCATCGGGACGTTCCGAGAACCGGCCGCCCCACATCTTGTTGCTCATGATCCCCTGCTCACGCCTTGATTTGCCGCACGTTTGCTGGCCGCAGCCAGCCGTATTAAGAGGCCCCTGATAGCCATATCTGCGACCGGATGACAAACGATATGCTCGACAAGAAGCCCTCCGCCACGCGCCGGGTCCCCCTCGTCATCGCCACCGTGGCGGTCGGAGGGCTGGCCGGCTTCGCCGCGCTGTACGGACTGGGCCTGAGCCGCGCGCCTGGCGGCGATCCGACC
>NZ_JALBHA010000191.1:0-10652 GCF_023006445.1 Bradyrhizobium sp. SHOUNA76 | reverse complement strand
CGCGCACACGGCCGAGGTCGAAAGCACGAGCCTCTTGCTCGATACGCCGGCGGCGCGGCTGATCACGCGCGGCGAGGAACGGCCGCTGCTGCTCGAACAGGTCGAAGATCTCGCCACCTCCGCGGCGCTTGTCGTGGACATGTTCCATCATTCGGTTCGCAGGCAAGACACCGTCGTGTCGCTCGGCACGCGGCCCGTGCTGTTCGCGCTCGCGCGCATCCTGGCGCAAGCATGGCCTGCGGATGTCTCACGCGAGGCGCTGATCACAGCAGCGTTTCAGGCCCGGCATCTCGATGAATCGCATCGCGCGCGATTGCGGGTCGAGATCGGGCGGCTCCGCGCGAAGCTCAGGCCGCTCGCCGATGTGACCGCGACGAAGCAGGGTTTTGCGCTGACACCGCGCAAGACGCGGCAGGTTCTCGTGCTGGCACGGCCCGTCGAGGAAAAGCACGCCACGATCCTCGCCCTCCTCTCCGATGGCGAGCCCTGGTCGAGCTCGGCGCTCGCGCTGGCGCTGGGAACGAGTGCGCGCACGGTGCAGCGGGCCCTCGACGAGCTGACGCGATCGAACAAGGTGCAGTCCTTCGGACAAGGGCGTGCGCGGCGCTGGATGACGCCGCCGATCCCGGGTTTCCCGACAGCCTTGTTACTCCCCTCGCCGCTGCTGAAGACGTAGGATGGGTGACATCACAGGGATCAAGCACATGAAACGTTCAGCCGCCGAGATCATCAGAGAGTATGGGCCTTTTGCAGGCGTCGAAGCCGTGCATGGCGTCACCTATGACGGCAGTCATGTCTGGTTCGCATCCGGTGACAAGCTCAATGCGGTCGATCCTGATAACGGCAAGGTCGCGCGCTCGATCGATGTCGCCGCGCATGCGGGCACGGCGTTCGATGGCCGGCACCTGTTCCAGATCGCCGAGGATCGCATCCAGAAAATCGATGCGGCCTCCGGCAAGGTGCTCACCACCATTCCGGCGCCAGGCGGCGGCGGCGATTCCGGCTTGGCCTGGGCCGAGGGCTCGCTGTGGGTCGGGCAATATCGCGAACGCAAGATCCACCAGGTCGATCCGGAGACGGGTAAGGTTCTCCGCACCATCGAGAGCAAGCGCTTCGTCACCGGGGTGACCTGGGTCGACGGCGAGCTATGGCACGGCACCTGGGAGAACGAAGAGAGCGACATCAGGCGGATCGACCCTGAGACGGGCAAGGTGCTCGAGCAGCTCGACCTGCCCGCCGGGACGGGCGTGTCGGGGCTGGAGTCCGATGGTGGCGACCGCTTCTTCTGCGGCGGCGGTGCCAACGGCAATGTGAGAGCGGTCCGCCGTCCCCGGCGCGGCTAGGGTCACGACGATGGCCCTGAACGCACGGCAGCGATGCGGTCGCTGCCGTTAACCCATTCGCCCCAATTCCACCCCATCGGTGCGCTCTAGCGCCCTCCTCGTCCGCCCTGTAGAATCCCCGCCGGGCGGCCTGGGGGACTGATGCGACTAACGTTGAACTTGAAGACCATCCTGATCGCCGTCGCGGTGCTCGCGGCGTCGTTCTTCGTCAGCTTGAAGGCGATGGACTGGCTGTCGCCGCGCGCAACGACAACGGCGCCGCCGGTGGCGCAACTGCCGCCGCTGCCGCCGGTGGCGAAGAGCTCGATCGTGATCGCCCCGGTTGCGATCGCGATATCGGCGATCCGCGAGCAGGCCGAAAAGGCCGCGCCGCGTAATTTCGCAGGCAAGGCTGACAACCCGATCTCGCAGATCCTGGAGAATGCCGATATCGGCTGGACCGCCGTGCGCGGGCCGATGGCAGCCAGTGGCGACAAGGACGTGCTGACCATCTCGACGCCGCTCAGCGGCAAGCTGAACGTGACAGGTTCGCTGTCCTCGAAAGCCACAGGTGCGCTCGGCGACGCGCTCGGCAGCGTGCTCGGCGGTGACGCAGCAAAACGGATCGGCGCAGTCAACATCAAGAATTTGAACGCCAGCGCGGAGATCAAGGGCAACGTGGTCGTCACCTCGCGCCCGAAGCTCGCGGCCAACTGGCACCTCGAGCCTAATCTCGGCGCGCAGGTCAATCTCGGCGATACCAACGTCAACGTCGCCGGCGCCAAGGTCAACGTACCGGCGCAGGTGAAGCCGCTGATCGACAAGAATGTCGGCGAGCAGATCAATGCCGTCTCCGAACGCATCCGCAACGATCCGAGCCTGCGCGAGAATGCGAAGCTGCAATGGGCCAAGGCATGCCGCTCGATCCCGCTGCAGGGCTCGGGCTCTTCGACCGGGCTGCCGCCGCTCTGGCTGGAGATGAAGCCGATCCGCGCCATCGCCGCGCAGCCGCGCGTCGATGCGCATGCCGTGACGTTGCTGATGGGCCTGGAGGCGGAGACGCGCGTCACCTCGACGCCGACCAAGCCGGACTGTCCGTTCCCCGACAAGATCTCGATCGTGCCGCCGACCGGCACCGGCGTAAATATCGGCGTTCCCATCGACGTGCCCTTCACCGAGATCAACAAGCTGATCACGGCACAGATGGTCGGTCGCACCTATCCCGAGGACGGCTCCGGTCCGGTCGATGTCACCGTCAAGAGCGTCAATGTGATCCCGTCGGGCGAACGCCTGCTGATCTCGCTCCTGGTGCGCGCCAAGGAAAAGAAGAGCTGGCTCGGTCTGGGCGCCGAGGCGACCGTGCACATCTGGGGCCGGCCGGTGCTCGATCAGGCGCAGCAGACGCTGCGGCTCACCGACATCCAGCTCGCGGTGGAATCCGAGGCGGCGTTTGGCCTCCTGGGCGCCGCGGCGCGCGCGGTCGTGCCGCAGATGCAGCAGGCGCTGCTTCAGAAGGCGACGCTCGATCTGAAGCCGATCGCTGCCAATGCCCGCGAGAAGATCGCCGCCGCAATCGCCGACTACCAGAAGAGCGAGGACGGCCTCAAGGTCGAGGCCAAGATCGACAGCCTGACGCTCGCCGACATCGCCTTCGATTCCAAAACGCTGCGCGTGGTCGCGGAAGCCGGCGGCACGCTGAATGTGTCGGTGACGAAGCTGCCGTAGATGTAGCGCGGGCGCGCGAGTCTTCATCGCTCGCACCGCTGGCATTCTCATCGGAGGGTGCTAAGCTGTTCCTCGCAACCTCGAACGAGGTGCTGACAGCATTGTAGCGGCAAGCCGAGGACAACATGGAAGCCGGCATGGTCACGCCTGCGCCGGCATTGGTGCGCTTTTCCGGCATTCAGAAGACCTATGATGGCGAGCACCTCGTAGTGAAGAACCTCGATCTCGACATCAGGAAGGGCGAGTTCATCACCCTGCTTGGCCCGTCGGGCTCGGGCAAGACGACCACGCTGATGATGCTGGCCGGCTTCGAAGTTCCGACCCATGGCGAGATCTATCTCGCGGACCGCCCGATCAAGAACATGCCGCCGCATAAGCGCGACATCGGCATGGTGTTCCAGAACTATGCCTTGTTTCCGCACCTGACGATCGCGGAGAACATCGCCTTCCCGCTATCCGTTCGCAAGACGAGCAAGGCGGACGCGCAGGAGCGCGTCAAGTCGGCGCTGCGCATGATCAAGATGGAAGCCCTGGCGCACCGGCGACCCGGACAACTCTCCGGCGGTCAGCAGCAGCGGGTGGCGCTGGCACGCGCGCTGGTTTTCAATCCGCAGCTCGTGCTGATGGACGAGCCCCTTGGCGCGCTGGACAAGCGCCTGCGGGAGCAGATGCAGCTGGAGATCAAGCAACTGCACGAGAGGATGGGTATCACAGTCGTCTACGTCACCCACGATCAGAGTGAAGCGCTCACCATGTCGGACCGCATCGCCGTGTTCAACGACGGCATCGTGCAGCAGATCGACAGGCCCGACGCGCTGTACGAGCGTCCGGTGAACAGCTTCGTCGCCCACTTCATCGGCGAGAACAACGTGCTGGCCGGCACCGTCGAGACGGTCGACAAGGACTATTGCCGCGTCGCGCTGGCTGGTGGCGGCACTGTGACGGCACGGGCGGTCAATATAGCAGGCGCGGGCGCGTCGACCTCGCTGTCGGTACGGCCGGAGCGCGTCACGCTACTTCCCGACGGCAGCTCCAGCGACGGACCCAACCGGCTACCGGCGAAAGTGCAGAACGCGATTTATCTCGGCGACCACGCGCTGGCCGTGCTCGATGTCGCCGGCAACGGGGAGTTCATGGTCAAGCTTCCGCCGGGAGCGCATCATGACCTCACGCATGGTGAAAGCGTCTTCATCAGCTTCCGTCCGGAGGACTGCCTGGCCCTCGATCCTGTCTGATCCAACACCGGACCTGAGAACAATCAAGCTCAACGCAACTCACACGAAGAAGGAACCAACACATGCAAAAGCGCAAGATTGGCAAGATTGCTCTGGGTTTCGCCGCGGCGTTCAGTGCCAGCGCTGCGCTGGCGACGGTCGCGGAGGCGCGTGACCTCACCGTCGTGTCGTGGGGCGGCGCCTATCAGGATGCCCAGAAGAAGGTCTACTTCGAGCCGTTCAAGAAGGCGGCCGGAATTGCCATGAACGACGAGTCCTGGGACGGCGGCGTCGGCGTGCTGCGCGCCAAGGTGCAGGGCGGTGCCGCCACCTGGGACGTCGTCCAGGTCGAGAGCGATGAGCTCGCGGTCGGCTGCGAGGAAGGCCTGTTCGAGAAGATGGACTATACCAGGATCGGCGGTGAAGCCGCCTATATCCCGCCGTCGGTCAATCCTTGCGGCGTCGGCGCCATCCTCTACGATTTTGTTCTCGGCTACGACAAGGACAAGCTGAAGGAGGCTCCGAGCGGCTGGGCCGACTTCTTCGACACCAAGAAGTTTCCCGGCAAGCGCGCCCTGCGTCAGGGCCCGAAGACCACGCTGGAGATCGCGCTGATGGCCGATGGCGTCGCGCCCAAGGACGTCTACAAGGTGCTCGCGACCGACGAGGGCGTCGAGCGCGGTTTCAAGAAGCTCGACACCATCAAGGGCGACATCGTCTGGTGGAAGGCCGGCGCCCAGCCGCCGCAATTGCTCGCCTCCGGCGAGGTGGCCATGACCTCGGTCTACAATGGCCGCATCGACACCGCGAACAAGAACGAGAAGAAGAACTTTGGCATGGTGTGGGACGGCGCGCTGTTCACCCTCGACAGCTGGGTCATCCTGAAGGGCAGCCCGAACAAGGACGCTGCGTACAAGTTCCTCGACTTCGCGGGCAAGCCGGAGAACCAGTCGAAGCTGTCGGAGAACATCGCCTATGGGACTTCGAACAAGGACGCGGCCGGCAAGCTCGCGCCCGCCGTCCTGAAAGACCTGCCGACCGCGCCTGACAACATCAAGAACGCGGTCGAGATCAACGTCGGCTTCTGGCTCGAGAATATAGACCGCCTGACCGAGCGCTTCAACAAATGGGCCGCGAAGTAGCGGGCCCCGCAAGGCTCGATCCATGACGAATGCGTTCATGACCAGCGCCAATGCGTCGACCGAGGTGCCGCTCAAGCGCCGATTGAGGCGCGCTGAGCGAACGCGCCAGGTCAAGGCATTGGCGCTGGTCGCGCCGCTGCTCGTCTTCCTGCTCTTCACTTTCGCAGGGCCCATCGCCGGCATGCTGTGGCGTTCGGTCGATGACCGCGAGGTGCGTCAGGTTCTGCCCCAAACTATCGCGGCCCTCGCTAGTTGGGACGGCAAGGACCTGCCGGACGAAACCACCTTTGCGGCGCTGGCAAGCGACATCCAGGCGGCTCGCGCCGCCGGCACCATCGCCATCGCGGCCAAACGGCTGAACTACGCGCTGAACGGTTTCCGCACGATCCTGACCAGCACTGCACGCAATCTCAAAGCGACTCCCGAGCCCGGCGCGGCCAAGGAGACGCTGGGCAAGATCAATGCAGCCTGGCGCGAACGCGCGACATGGACGGCGATCAAGGATGCCGGCGGCCCCATCACGGGCTTCTACCTTCTGGCGGCGCTCGACCTGACGCGGAACGTGGACGGCGCGATCGTCGCGGCCGCGCCGGATCAGGCGATTTATCGCAGCCTGTTCACCCGCACCTTCATCATCAGCCTGAGCGTCACCATCCTCTGCCTGATCCTCGGCTTCCCGGTCGCCTACCTCTTGGCGACGCTGCCGCCCGGCCGGTCGAACCTCCTAATGATCTTCGTCCTGCTGCCGTTCTGGACCTCGCTCCTGGTCCGCACCTGCGCCTGGATCGTGCTGCTGCAGAGCAAAGGCGTCGTGAACGACAGCCTGCACTGGCTCGGCATCATCGACGAGCCGTTGCGCCTGATCTACAACCGCTTCGGCGTCTGCGTGGCGATGACCCACGTTCTCCTGCCCTTCATGATCCTGCCGCTGTACAGCAGCATGAAGGCGATCTCGCCCGCTTACATGCGCGCCGCCGCCTCGCTCGGTGCGCCACCCCTCACCGCTTTTCTGCGGATCTACCTGCCGCAGACCTTGCCCGGCGTCGGCGCGGGAAGCCTGCTCGTCTTCATCCTGGCGCTCGGCTACTACATCACGCCGGCCCTCGTCGGCGGCGCCGCCGATCAGATGATCAGCTACTTCATCGCACTCTACACCACCGAGACGGCCAATTGGGGTCTGGCTTCGGCGCTCGGCGCGGTGCTGCTGCTAGCCACCATTCTCTTGGCGCTGGTCTACGGCAAGCTGGTGCAGGGACAGCAGGTCACGGGAGGCATGAAGAATTGAGCGACAATTCCTCTCTCCGAACACCCAGCCAGCGCATCGCGTGGACCGCGACCATCGTTGTCTCCGCGCTGGTGTTCATCTTCCTGATCGCGCCGATCCTGGCGATCATGCCGCTGTCCTTCAGCTCGGGCTCATATCTCACTTATCCGCTGCCCGGCCTATCCTGGCGCTGGTACGACGACTTCATCACTTCGCCGCGCTGGATGAATTCACTGAAGAACAGCATGATCATCGGCGTCGCCTCGACGGCGCTGTCCATGGTGCTCGGCACGTTGGCCGCGCTGGGGCTGGCGCAGTGGAAGAGCCGCTTCAAGCCGCTGGTGCTGGCTTTCGTGCTGTCGCCCGTCGTCGTGCCTGGTGTCATCACCGCGGTCGGCCTGTATTTCTTCTTCGCGCCGATCGGATTGACGGGCAGCTATCTCGGCTTGATCCTGGCCCACACCGCGCTGGCGACGCCTTTTGTGGTGATCACGGTCGGCGCGACGCTGCAAAGCTTCGACACCAATCTGGCACGCGCCGCCGCCTCGCTCGGCGCCTCGCCGCTGTATGCGTTCCGCCGCGTGATCCTGCCGCTGATCCTGCCCGGCCTCGCATCCGGCGCGCTGTTCGCCTTCGCGACCAGCTTCGATGAGGTGGTCATCGTGCTGTTCATGGCGGGTCCCGAGCAGCGCACCCTGCCGCGCGAGATGTTCAGCGGCATCCGCGAGAACATCAGCCCGACCATCACGGCAGCGGCGGTGATCCTGACGACGGTATCGGTCATCCTCCTCGCCACCCTGGAGGGCCTGCGCCGACGCAACGAACGGCTCAAGGGCAGCAGCGCCTGACACTTCTTCCTTCTCCCCTTGTGGAAGAAGGTAGCGCGCACGTAGTGCGTGCCGGATGAGGGGTCTCTCTCCGCAACCACAGTATCGTAGGGTGGGCAAAGCGAAGCGTGCCCACCGCTTCTGTTGCAGTGTTCGACCGGTGGTGGGCACGGCGCAAGTGCGCCTTTGCCCACCCTACGATTCCGGCTCCGCTGATGCTGCTTAACCTCATCGTTTACAGGAGTTGCGAAGGGAACACCGCTCGTCCCTTCCTATTTTGCATCCCGCTACTGCGGGGATCGCTTAGCTGCGCCTTCGATTAGGCGTTAAAACTCTCGTGCAACAAAGCCCAAACAACAACACACAGGGAGAACAACAACCATGCAAAAACTCATCGCCGCCATCGCGGCCGGCCTCGCCCTCGCCGCCACAGCGGGCACTGCGCGCGCGCAGATTTCCGATGACGTCGTCAAGATCGGCGTGCTCACGGACATGTCGAGCCTCTATGCGGACGCGACCGGCAAGGGCTCGCTCGCGGCCGTCGAAATGGCGGTTGCCGATTACGGCGCCAAGGTCGCGGGCAAGCCGGTCGCCGTAGTCGCCGCCGACCACCAGAACAAGCCCGACGTCGGCGTCAACATCGCCCGGAACTGGTACGACAACGACAAGGTCGATGCGATTTTCGACGTGCCGACGTCCTCGGTGGCGCTGCCGGTCTCGGCGCTGACGCGGGAGAAGAACAAGATCAACATCAATTCCGGCGGCGGCTCGTCCGACATCACTGGCCCCGCCTGCTCGCCCAACACGGTGCACTGGACCTACGACACCTATGCGCTGTCGAACGTCGCCGGCAAGGCGATGGTCAAGCGCGGCGAGGACTCCTGGTTCTTCGTCACCGCCGACTACGCCTTCGGCATGGCGCTGCAGCGCGACGCCGCCAACGTGGTCAAGGAGAGCGGCGGCAAGGTGCTCGGCGAGGTCCGCCATCCGCTCAACTCGTCGGACTTCTCCTCCTTCCTGCTGCAGGCCCAGGCCTCCAAGGCCAAGGTGGTCGCGCTGGCGAATGCCGGCGGCGACACCACCAACGCATTGAAGCAGGCTTCCGAGTTCGGCCTGACGCAGGGCGGCCAGAAGATGATCGCGCTCTTGCAGGAGATCACCGACACGCATTCGCTCGGCATCAAGGCGACGCAGGGCCTGATCGTCACCGACGCATTCTACTGGGACATGAACGAGGAGACGCGTGCCTTCTCCAAGCGTTTCAACGAGAAGGTGGGCCACATGCCGACCATGATCCAGGCCGGCCTCTATTCGGCGACCATGCACTATCTGAAGGCGATCGACGCCATCAAGTCGGACGAGGCGCCCAAGGTGATGGAGCAGATGCGCAAGACGCCGATCAACGACTTCTTCGCCAAGAACGGCAAGATCCGCATCGACGGCCGCATGGTCCACGACATGTATCTGTTCGAGGTCAAGAAGCCCGAGGAATCCAAGGGCGAGTGGGACCTCTACAAGCTGATCGCCACCGTGCCCGGCGACGAGGCCTTCCGTCCGCTCGACAAGGGCGGCTGCCCCCTGGTGACGCACTAGCTTCCGCAATCTCCGTCATTGCGAGCGACTTGTCCGCCATAGCTCGAAGAGCGACGGCGGCAGCGAAACGACACGACAGCGCGCCCGGTGAAAACCAGGCGCGCTTCGTTTAGGTGATCAGAGCCGCATTACTCCGAGTACTTGAACTCGGGCATGTTCTTCAGCTCGTCCTTGCTCGCATTGAACACGACGTGATCCGGATACCATTTCGACGTGGTCGACGTCGCGGTCGCAGCAGGCTTGTTGTCGGTGCCGGTCGCAGCGCCCGTCGTCGTGGTCGTGGCGGGCTTGGCGCCCGGGTTCGTGCCGGTGCCGGTGTAGGCGACGGCCTCGTTCACGAACTTCAGCTTCTCATAGGGCACGGCGACGAGATGCTCGCCCAGGCCGAGGAAGCCGCCGACGCCGATGACCGCGATCTTGATGTCGCCGTTCTTGTCCATCAGCAGGTCGTTGATCGTGCCGATGTTCTCGTTGGCTTCGTTATAGACCTTGAGGCCGTCCATCTTGGACGTGCGCCACTGGCCGGACGCGGTGGTGGACGTCGTCGTGGCGGTGGCCGCGGTCGGCGCCTTGTCGGTGGTGGCGGTCGGCGATTGCGCGAACGCAACGGTCGTGAGCAGTGCCGTGCCGGCAAGGCCGGCGATGATCGACTTCATCATTGTCCTCTCCTTCAACGAAAAACTCGTGTTGAGAAAACGGCGCTGATCACACGCAGTTCCGTGCGCGCGGCAATTTCGTCGCGCATTGCGCGAGCGCTCGCAAGGGCTGTTCCTGCGTCACTCAGGAACATATTGCGGCGCACGGTTCCCGCCGACGATCGTGCGCTCTGGGTGAAGCACGATCGCGGCGGGGACCGCGCCGACCCGCGTCGCTCAGGTCAGCTCTTGTAGTCGATCAGAAGCGCGGAGAAGTCGGCATTGCCGGATGCGCCGCCAGGCCGCAGCTCAAACGGCAAGTTCGATCGAAGGCGCCTCCACGCTCGCCTTCGAGGGCTGGCACATCGATCTGCGCCTGCGCGAGCAGCGCAATCCGGAAGGGGCACGCGTCGCGGCGACCAGCGCCGAGTTTGATCTCTTGCGCGCGTTCTGCGAACGGCCTGGCCGCGTGCTGTCGCGCGACAGCTTGCTCGACCTCACGCAAGGGCGCAACACCGGCTCGTTCGAACGCTCCATCGACGTGCTGGTCAGCCGCATCCGCCGCAAGATCGAGCCCAATCCGGCCGATCCCATCCTTATCAAGACGGTGCGCTCGGGCGGCAATCTGTTCACGCCAAGAACTGAAGCAGCGAGCACTGAAGCGGCAAGAACTGAAGCGGTTGCGGCGTCCCTGAGCAGCTGAAGGGGACGCGACGATGAAGCTGTTCGGGTTCTTCCACCTCAAGGGTATCGGCGGGCAGATCGCCGCGCTGGTGCTGGCTTCGACTGTCGCGCTCCATCTCGTCGTCACCACTGCGTTCCTGATCAGCCGGCCGGACCGCTCCGACGCGCCGCCGGACGGGGCCCATCAACTGACCGATGCGGCGCTGCTGCTCGGCTCGGCCGAGGCCAGCGAGCGTCCGCGCCTCG
>NZ_JALBHA010000190.1:0-10691 GCF_023006445.1 Bradyrhizobium sp. SHOUNA76 | reverse complement strand
GCGGCGGTCAGCGCCTGGGTTGCCAATGAGGGCGCCAAGATCACGGTCTCGGCTTCGGAGTCCGAGGTGAAAGCCGCGACCGTCGCGCTCCAGGGCGTGCAGCGCGAGGCCGCCGGCGGTCAGCGCACGACGGTGGACGTGCTGAACTCGCAGGCCGATTTGATCCAGGCCAAGGCCCGCCTGATCGGCGCGCTGCGCGACCGCGTCATCGCCTCCTACACGCTGCTCAGCGCTACCGGCCATCTCGACGTCAAGACACTGAGCCTGAACACGCCGGACTACCTGCCCGAGGTGCACTACCACCAGGTCCGCGACGCCTGGCACGGCCTGCGCACGCCGTCGGGGCAGTAGGCACCCGCGCAACATCGCTTCACAGCATCCTGCACCGCCTAGGCGACAAACGCATGCAGCGACAGGACATCAAGCTAGCTCAGCAACTAGCGGAGACATTGTGATGCCGAAAGCAGCAAAAACGACGGTCAAAGCGGCATCCAAGACGACGCGATTCGACGCCACTGACTACCTCAACACCGAGGAGCGGCAAGCCGCCTATGTCGCGGCCGCACTGGAGACTGGCGATGCCGATTTCGTGCGCGACGCGCTCGGCCTCGTCGCGCGTGCACGCGGCATGAGTGCGATCGCGAAGAAAGCGGGCTTGAACCGCGAGAGCCTGTATAAGGCCCTCGGTGAGACGGGAAATCCCGAGTTCGGCACGGTCATGCGCATTGTCGCGGCGTGGGCCTGACATTGTCGGCTCAACCCGCGACGAGCGGACGGACCTCAAAGCGCCGCCGCGCTGCGTAACGGAGCGCGGCGGCCTTGGATGTCGCGCTCGCTCTTACCGGGCGCCAAGCCGGTTCAGGTCAGGGCGTGAACATGAGAAGCCGCCGCATCCATCTGATGGGGGCCTCCGGCGCCGGCGTGGCGACGCTCGGTCGCGCACTCGCTGGCCGGCTTGCGCTGCCGCATCACGACAGCGACGACTATTTCTGGCTGCCGACCGTGCCGCCCTACCAGACGACGCGGCCCGCTTCCGAGCGACTGCACCTGATGCGCGAGATGTTTCTGCCACGTCTCGATTGGGTGCTGAGCGGAACCGTCACCGGCTGGGGCAACGAGGTCGTCCCGTTCTTCGACCTTGTCGTCTTTGTGACGACGCCACGCGAACTTCGGCTGCAGCGCCTGCATGGCCGGGAGGCTGCGCATTTCGGAGCTGACGCCATCGCACAGGGCGGCTGGCGTCATGAGGAGACGGAATCGTTCGTCGAATGGGCCGCGCACTACGAAGCCGGGGATCGCGAGGGCCGCAGTCTCCCAAAAGATGAAGCCTGGCTCGCGGGCCTGCCCTGCCCGGTCGTGCGCGTCGACGGCTCACGCCTGCTTGCTGATCTCATCGAGCAGCTATGCAACGAGGCGGAGCTGCTGCCGGGCTGATGTGATACTGTCCGACTCCACTGCCAAACAACAACAATAGGGAGAGAAATCGTGCTCAACCGACGCAGCGTCCTGCTTGCCTCCCTCGCCGCTGGAGTAGCCATGACCAACAGAGCCCACGCCCGAGCCGTGCAGCCTGCGACACCGGTCAATTTCGACGTCCCGCCGCACGCCTGCGACTGCCACACCCATATCCACGGCGATCCCGAAAAGTTTCCGTTCTTCGCCGGGCGCGTCTACACGCCCGAGCTGGCCTCTCCGGAGGAGATGGCCGCACTGCACAAGGCGCTGCATGTCGAACGCGTGGTCATCGTTACCCCGAGCGTCTACGGCACCGACAATTCATCGACCCTATTCGGCATGAAAGCCCGCGGCGCGACTGCACGCGGCGTCGCCGTGATCGACGACAAGACGCCGGAGAGCGCGCTCGACACGATGCATCAGGACGGTTTCCGCGGCATCCGCCTCAATCTCGCGACCGGCGGCGTCAACGATCCCAATATCGGACGACCGCGCTTCACCGCCGCAGTCGAGCGCATGAAGGCGCGCGGCTGGCACGTGCAGCTCTACACCACGCTTGCCATGATCTCGGCGATCAAGGACCTCGTCGAGACGGCGCCGGTACCCGTCGTGTTCGACCATTTCGGCGGCCTCGAAGCATCACACGGCGTGGAGCAGCCGGGCTTCTCCGATCTCGTCGCGCTGGTGACGTCCGGCAAGGCCTATGTCAAGATTTCGGGCGCCTACCGGTCGTCGAAGCTCGCGCCAGATTATCAGGACATGGTGCCGTACGCGCAGGCCCTGATCGCGGCCAACCCGGATCGCATCGTCTGGGGCACCGACTGGCCGCATCCGGATTCGAGCCGCGTCGAGGGACGCAAGGCAACCGACATCGCGCCGCTCTACCAGATCGACGACGGGCGCCTGCTCAATCAGCTTCCGGTATGGGCGCCGGACGCGAGCGTGCGCAAGAAGATCCTGGTCGACAACCCGGCGCGGCTCTACGGGTTCTGACGGTCAGCGCGCGCGGCGCGAGAAGAACGAGATCAGCACCGGCAAGGTCACGAGGATCACGACCGGCGCCAGCATCATGCCGGTGACGACGACGACCGCAAGCGGCTTCTGCACCTGCGAGCCGATGCCCTCCGACAGCGCCGCCGGCAGCAGGCCGACGCCGGCGACGACGCAGGTCATCAGCACGGGCCGGAGCTGAAGCTCGCCGGTGCGGATCACCGCGCTCATGCGGTCCATGCCTTCTTCGATGAGCTGGTTGAACTGCGACAGGATGATGATGCCGTCCATCACAGCGATGCCGAACAGCGCGATGAAGCCGATCGCCGCGGAAACGCTGAATGCGGTGCCTGTGATCAACAGACCGAGCACGCCGCCGAAGATCGCCATCGGGATCACGCTCATGGCCAGCAGCGTGTCGGTCATCGAGCCGAAATTGAACCAGAGCAGCACGCCGATCAGCGCCAGCGAGATCGGCACAACGAGCGACAGCCGCCGGATCGCGTCCTGGAGATTGCCGAACTCGCCGACCCAGTCCATGTGCGAGCCGGGCGGCAGTTGCACCTGGTCGGCGATCTTCTGCTGCGCCTCGCGGATCGCGCTGCCGAGGTCGCGCTCGCGCACCGAGAACTTGATCGGCAAATAGCGTTCCTGCTGCTCGCGATAGATGTAGGCGGCGCCGGAGACGAGGCTGATGTTGGCGACTTCGCTCAGAGGGATTTGCGTGACGGTGCCGTTCGGCCCGGGCGCGCCGATCCGCAAGTTCTGGATCGCTTCCGCGCTCCTGCGGTATTCCGGCGCGAGGCGGACGATGATCGGGAAGTGACGGTCGCTGCCCGGCTCATAGAGATCGCCGGCGGTGTCACCGCCGATCGCCACCTTGATCGTGGCGTTGATGTCGCCCGGCGCAAGGCCATAGCGCGCCGCCTTGGCGCGGTCGATGTCGATCTGGACGGTCGGCTGCCCGAGTGAGGTGAACACTGCAAGGTCGGTGACGCCCTGCACAGTCGACAGCACCTGCTTGATCTTGTTGGCAGTGTCGGTCAGTGCCTGCAGGTCGCTGCCGAACAACTTGATCGAGTTCTCCCCCTTCACGCCGGAGACGGCTTCGGAGACGTTGTCCTGGAGATATTGCGAGAAGTTGAACTCGACGCCCGGAAAGCGGTCGTCGAGCTGCTTCAGCAGCTCCGCGGTCAGCTCTTCCTTGTCGCGCGTGCCGGGCCACTGGCTCACGGGCTTGAGCGGCGCGAAGAACTCGGCGTTGAAGAAGCCGGCGGCATCGGTGCCGTCGTCGGGACGGCCGTGCTGCGACACGACGGACTCCACCTCCGGCCGGGCGCGGATCACCTTGCGCATCTCGTTGACGTAGCTGTTGCCTTCCTGGAGCGAGATGGTCGGCGGCAGCGTGGCGCGGATCCAGAGATTGCCCTCTTCCAGCTTCGGCAGGAATTCGAGGCCGAGCAGCCGGCCGAGCGCGACCGTCATCAACACCAGGCCGACGGCACCGCCGAGAACGATGTTGCGGTTGGCGACCGCCCAATTCAGCACAGGCATGTAGATCCGGTGCAGGATCAGCATCACCTTGGTCTCAGTCTCATGGACATGCGCCGGCAGGATGATCGCGGACAGCGCCGGGGTCACGGTGAACGTCGCCAGCAGGCCGCCGGCAAGCGCGTAGGCATAGGTGCGGGCCATCGGCCCGAAGATGTTGCCCTCGACACCCGACAGCGTGAACAGCGGCAGGAAGGCCGCGATGATGATCGCCGCGGCAAAGAAGATCGAGCGCGAGACGTCGGCAGCCGCGCTGAGGATGGCGTGGCTCTTCATGCCGAACATCGTCTCGGGCGACATGTGCTCGGATTCCGACATCGGCGTCGTCTGTGTCAAACGGCGGAAGATCGCCTCCACCATGATGACGGTGGCATCGACGATCAGGCCGAAATCGATCGCGCCGACCGACAGCAAATTGGCCGATTCCCCGCGCAACACCAGGATGATGACGGCAAAGAACAGCGCGAACGGGATGGTGGCGCCGACGATCAGCGCACTGCGCAGGTCGCCGAGGAAGATCCACTGCAGCAGCACGATCAGCAGAATGCCGACCACCATGTTGTGCAGCACCGTGTGGGTGGTGAGCTCGATCAGGTCGCCGCGGTCGTAGATGCGCTCGATGCGCACGCCCGGCGGCAGGATGCTGGAATTGTTGATGGTTTGAACGAGCTGGTGGACCCGCTTGATGGTCGGCGAGCTCTGCTCGCCGCGGCGCATCAGGACGATGCCCTGCACGATGTCGTCGGCCTCGTCGAGGCCGGCGATGCCGAGGCGCGGCTTCTGGCCCACGGTGACGGTGGCGACGTCCTTGACCAGCACCGGATTGCCGCCTGTCTGTGCCACCATGGTATTGGCGAGATCGTCGATCGACCGGATCAGGCCGACGCCGCGCACGACGGCCGATTGCTGGCCGATATTGACGGTGTTACCGCCGACATTGACGTTGGAATTGCCGACCGCCTGGAGCAATTGCGGCAGCGTCAGACCGTTGGCGACCAGCTTGTTGAAGTCGACCTGGAGCTCATAGGTCTTGCTCTTGCCACCCCAACCGGTGACGTCGATGACCCCCGGCACGGCGCGAAAGCGGCGCTGGAGGATCCAGTCCTGGATGGTCTTGAGATCGAGCACGCTGTAGTTCGGCGGACCGACGAGACGGTAGCGGAAAATCTCGCCGATCGGGCTGAGCGGCGAGATCTGCGGCTGCACGTTGCCCGGCAGCGGCGCAAGCTGCGCCAGGCGGTTCAACACCTGCTGCAACGCCTCGTCATAGGTGTAGGCGAAGGAGAACTGGAGCTTGATGTCGGAGAGGCCGTAGAGCGAGATGGTGCGAATCGTCGTCAGATTCTTCAGGCCTGCGACCTGGGTCTCGATCGGGATCGTGATGTAGCGCTCGATCTCCTCCGCCGACAGTCCCGGGCTCTGCGTCACGATGTCGACCATCGGCGGGGTCGGATCGGGATAGGCCTCGATGTTGAGCTGGTTGAACGCAATCAGGCCGCCGATCAGCACGGCGACGAACATCCCGACCATCAGGAAGCGCCGGTTGACGGCAAGGGCGACGAGACGATCCATTCAGGTCTTCAATTTTCTTGGGTCGTCGATCAGCTGCCGGACGCCGCGCGGTCGATGAAGAGGCTGCCTTTGGTGACGATCTGCTCGCCGGGCTTCAGATTGCTGGTGACCTCGACGAGATTGCCGTTGATGAGGCCGATCTTGATCTGGCGCAGCTCGACCGATTTGTCCTCGCGCGCGACCCAGATACGGACCTTGTCGGCTTCGTAGATCAACGCCTGCTTCGGCACCGCCGGCGCGGCGCGGTCGCCGGCCGAGTAGATCGTGACGTTGGCGAACATCTCCGGCTTGAGCAGGCCGTCCTTGTTGTCGATGGTGGCGCGGACCAGCAGGCGGCGGGTGCTGGGGTCGATCGAGGCGGCGACGTAGTTGATCCTGGCGGTCAGCGGCCGGCCCGGCAGTGCCATCACGTTGACGGTGATGTCCTGGCCGATGCACACCGCGGCCGCATCGCTCTCGCGCACGAACGCGGTGAGCCAGACGGTGGAGAGGTCGCCGATCACGAAGACCGGATCGCTGGCGCCGGAATTGACGTACTGGCCAGGGCCGATCTTGCGCTGCACGACCGTGCCGGCAATCGGCGAATAGATCGTGATCTCCCGATCGATGACGCCCTTGTCCTGGAACGCCTTGATGGTCTCGTCGGTGAAGCCGAGGATGCGCAGCTTGTTGCGCGCGGCTTCCAGCGCGGTCCCGGAGGAGCGCATGTCGTTGCGCGCCTGAACCTGGGTCGCTTCCGCCTGCTGATAATCCTTGAGCGGAATGGCATGGCCCTCATAGAGGTCCTTGGCGCGCTTGAACTGGATGTCGGAAAGCTCGAGCGCCGACTTCGCCTTGTTCTGCGAGGTCATCGCCGCGATGAAATCATTCTGGGCCTGCACCGTGTCGGCGGCCTCGATCGTGAACAGCGGTTGACCCTGCTTCAGCGTCTCGCCCGGCTTGGCCAGCAGCTTGGTGACGCGGCCCGCATAGGGCGAGAACACCGGCGTCGAACGGTCCTCGTCGACGGCGACCTTGCCCTCGGTGACATACTCGGCCCGGAAGCTCTTGGCCTTGACCGGCTCGATCGTCAGCGTCGCCCATTCGGACGGTGTGGGCGTGAAGTTCTGCGCATTCCTGCGCGACTGGCTGGAGATCTCGGAGTGCTTCTTTTCCTTGGCCCCCGAAGAGAGGAAGCCGTAGGCACCGGCGCCGACACCGGCAAGAGCTAGTAAAACTACGGATGTGACCACCCGTTGTTTTCTAAACACCTGCAATCGCTTGGTATTTTCAACTACCATGGAGCCCGGTCGTGCCTGCGACGATCTTGGCAGACGCCTGCCTTATCGGTCGCGCTAATAGTGCCGAATTGCGATTTCAAACAACCTAAAAAACGCTGGGCGCCTTTCGGTTTGCATTAAAATTTTGCGACGTGTCAGCTTCATGTCAGCTTCGCACCGGCCACTGTGCCGGATGACTGCCGAGCGGCATCGCCGGACGACTCCATTGCGCCGGCGTGTTCGACAGCAGCGCCGAATGGCGCACCGCCTTCAACATGCCGAAGCCAGATGGCATGCTCTCGATGAATGAAGCATGTACGGCCTCCCCCGTAAGATCCGGGGTATCCAATCCGCTGTCGAGCCGGCCGAGATTCCAAAGCCAACGCCCGGTCTGCGCCAGCGACACGCGCACGTGCCAGCTGCCACCGTCGCGG
Organism: Bradyrhizobium sp. SHOUNA76; assembly: GCF_023006445.1. Classification (NCBI taxonomy): domain Bacteria; kingdom Pseudomonadati; phylum Pseudomonadota; class Alphaproteobacteria; order Hyphomicrobiales; family Nitrobacteraceae; genus Bradyrhizobium; species Bradyrhizobium sp. SHOUNA76. Next base: position 3,430 of record NZ_JALBHA010000190.1, on the reverse strand, counting down.
GCCTGACGCGCCCTGGCCACCATCGCGCCGAACGCCATCAGATAGCCGGTGGCGTGGTCGAGCATTTGCGCCGGCAATTCCTTGGGACCATCGAGGCCGGCAGCGCGCCCCTCGGCGTGATTGAATCCGGTCGTGGTCTGCACCAGGGAATCGAAGCCGCGTCGCCCGGCCCAGGGGCCGGTGTGGCCATAGGCCGACAGCGTCACATAGACAATGCCGGGATTGATCTTCGCTGCATCCTCCGGCGCAAAGCCGAGGACGGCAAGCGCATGCGGGCGATAGCCTTGCGAGAAGATGTCGGCGTCCTCTAGCAGTTCGCGCAATCGTGCCCTGCCCGTCACGCTCTTCAGCTCGATGAAGGTGGTGAGCTTGCCGCGGCCGGTGTCGATGGTGAGCCAGTCAATGGCGGGCAGCTCCGGCCCTGACACCAGCAGCACATCCGCGCCATGCGCAGCTAGCGTGCGGCCGGCGACGGGACCTGCGATGACGCGGGAGAGATCGAGCACGCGAAGCCCCGAGAGCGGACGATCGTTGTTCGATGATGCTTGCGGCCACGGCTTTGGCGGGGCTTCGCCGATCTTCTCGATCGAGATCAGCGGCAATTGCGCGAGCGCATGCGCCTGCGGCAGCGCGGACCATTCGTCGTAGCTGCGCATCAGCGCAACGACGCCGCCCGCGGCGTAAGCCGCAGTCTCGAAATCTTCTCCCTTCCATTGCATCAGCGCCGCCTGCACCTTGTCGCGCTCGGCCTCGCAGCCGAGCACCTTGCAGACGGCGTCGCGATGATGCGGAAAGTTGGTGTGGCAGCGCACGAAGCGGTTGTCGCCGGTCCTGTAGACGCCGGCGATGGCGTCCCAGGCCGGCGGCGGCGGCTTGTCATCGAGACGCAAATAGCGCTCGGAGCGGCATTCGGCGACGGCGTGGCGCAGGTCGACATGGACGTCCTGCGTCTCGCCACTGCGCAGTCGCCAGATTTCAGCGGCGGCGAGACCCGCCGCGGCGATGGTCGTCTGCCCGGCGACCGCGACACGAAACGAGGACGGGATTTGAGGCTCCGCGCCCGTCAGCCGCACGCGGTCGAGGGCGGCGGCGTCACCGCCCGCAGAGGTCCAGATGCCCTTGAGAATGTCGGCAGGGCTTTGCATGGCCGCTTCTCTCCCTTTAGTTTTCCTGACCATCCCACGTTCACAGAAAGGATTGCAATGGCCGCCATCGATCCCCTCACCGCAGGCGCCGTGTTCGTTGCGACGGCGGCCACCGACGCGGTCTATGTGATGTTCACCTCGGCCGTGATCGCGCGCAAGCGCATGTCAGCGGCGAACTGGAGCGCGGTCTGGTACATGCTCTCCTCCTACGCCGTGATCAGCTACACCGAAAACGCCTTCTATGTCGCCTTCGCCGCGATCGGCTCCTGGGCTGGCGCCTACGTCTCGCTGACCTTCCTGCACCGCCCGCCCGGCGGCCCGCCGGTGGGGGCTGCGCCGGAGTGAAGGGAAGAAATTTTTACGAGCTTTTGTAGGGTGGGCAAAGCGAAGCGTGCCCACGACTTTTGTACAAGTTGAGGAATGGTGGGCACGGCGCTCGCGCGCCTTTGCCCACCCTACGGCAGGTGAGGACGAGGCACGAGATCGCTCAACAAGCTGCGCGTCTCTCTACGTCATTGCGAGGAGCTCTTGCGACGAAGCAACCAGACCGTCTCCACGGATGCATTCCTGGATTGCTTCGCTGCGCTCGCAATGACGATGTGGAGGCTTCTGGGCAATTCGAGAAACGGCTATGATTGCTGCACAACAACAAGGAAAACCCAGCAATGGATCTCGGTCTCAAAGGAAAGAACGCCATCGTGCTCGGCGGCACGCGCGGCATCGGGCGGGCGATTGCGGCGACGCTGGCCGGTGAAGGCACCAATGTTGCGGTGTGCGCGCGCAATGCCGATCAGGTTGCGGCAACGGTCGCGGAGTTGAAGGCGAGCGGCGTTCGCGCCATCGGCAGCCCGGTCGACGTCACCGACGGCGTGACGCTGAAAGCCTGGATCGAGAATGCTGCAAAGGAGCTCGGCGGCATCGACATGCTGTTCTCCAATGCGGGCGCGATGGCGCAAGGTCACGACGCCGCATCCTGGCAGCAGAATTTCCAGCTCGACGTGCTCGGCGCCGTGCATGCGTTCGATGCCGCCCGGCCGTTCCTCGAAGCCAGCGGCGAGAGCAGCGGCGATGCCGCCTTCGTCATCATCTCGTCGATCTCCGCGGCGCAAGCGGACACGGCCAGCTCCTACGGTCCGATCAAGGCCGCGCTGATCCACATGGCCAAGGGACTGGCGCGACAACATGCAAAGAAGAAGATCCGCGTCAACGTGGTGTCGCCCGGCACCGTCTATTTCAAGGGCGGCGTCTGGGAGATGATCGAAAAGAACATGCCCGAGCGCTACAACGACGCGATGAAGCGCAACCCGACCGGACGTATGGCAACGCCGCAGGACATCGCGAACGCGGCGGTGTTTTTGGCGAGCCCGGTTTCGTCGTTCACGACCGGCTCCAACCTGGTCGTGGACGGCGCGATCTCGAACCGGGTGAATTTTTGAGGGCAGAATCACCGTCGAAAGACTCCTAGGGTGGGCAAAGCGACTTGTCCGCCGTAGCTCGAAGAGCGAAGGCGGAAGCGTGCCCACGGCTTTCGCGAACAAACCTCCAAATGGTGGGCACGGCGCTAACGCGCCTTTGCCCACCCTACGGCAGCTGAGCGTGTGGCAGCACGCTCGCGTCACAACCCTCAATGAAAATCCCGCGACGGCGGCAGGATGCGGACGTTGCGGGGGTGACGGATTTTTTGCGCCGGCATGTCCGCGAGCGCGCGAGGGTCTTCATTGAGGGGCTCGACCACAGTGGCGCCTGCCGGCACCGTATGCTTGCGGCCTAGGGCATCGTTGGCGAGGCCGACCAGATCGTGTGAGCGGTCGACCATGCGCTGGGCGATGAGATGTGTCACCTTCTCGGGGCTGCTCTGGATATAGCCCTCGACCAGGATGAGGCGCGCGCCCATCACCTCCTTGCGGTACTGCTCCATGATCTTGGGCCACACCACGACATTGGCGATGCCGGTTTCGTCCTCCAGCGTCATGAATACGACGCCGCTGGCGCTGCCCGGCCGTTGCCGCACCAGAACCACGCCGGCGCAGCGGACGCGGCGCCGCTCGTTCTCATGGCTGATGGCCTTGCAGGCCACCACCCGCTCGCGCGAAAACATCTCGCGTAAAAATTCCATCGGATGGCCCTTGAGGGATAGCCGGATGGTCTGGTAGTCCGCGACCACCTGCTCGGCGGGCGGCATCAGCGGCAGCGGCTTTGCATGCTCATCCGGCTGTTCGCGGGCGGTCGCCGCCTCGAACAGCGGCAGCGGCACGTCGTCGGGCAGCCGCCGCACCTGCCACAGT
>NZ_JALBHA010000018.1:0-40712 GCF_023006445.1 Bradyrhizobium sp. SHOUNA76 | reverse complement strand
CGGCCAGGTCGGCTGGTTCGAGGCGCTCGGCAAGCAGAGCCCGGCGGCCGCCGCGCCGATGGCGCGGGATTCGATCTTCCGGATCTTCTCGATGACCAAGCCGATCGTCTCGGTCGCCGTCATGTCCCTGGTCGAGGACGGCCACCTCCTGCTCAGCGACGCCGTTGCCAAGTTCATCCCGGAATTTGCCAGCCAGCAGGTCGGAATCGTCAAGGACGGCAAGCTCGAGCTGGTGCCGCCGGCGCGGCCCATGACCGTGCAGGACCTGCTCCGCCACACCTCGGGCCTCACCTACGAGCACCAGGGCGATGGCCCCGTGCACAAGCTCTACCAGGAGTCCCGCGTCCGCAGCCGCAAGATCACCAACGCCGAACACGCCGCATTGGTGGCGAGCTTCCCGCTGGTCTGCCAGCCCGGCGCGGAGTTCAACTACAGCCGCTCCACCGACATCCTCGGCCGCATCATCGAGGTCGTCAGCGGCAAGTCGCTCGGAGCCTTCCTCACCGAGCGCGTGCTCGCGCCGCTGCAGATGGCCGAGACCGGCTTCTCGACCTCCGAGGCCAACGCCGGGCGGCTTGCCGAGCCGTTCGCGGCCGATCCCTGGACCGGCGACAAGGTCGCGCTCTTCAACATGCACGAAGCACCGGTGATGGAGTCCGGCGGCGGCGGGCTGGTTTCGACCACGATGGACTATGCCCGCTTCTGCCTAATGCTGCGCAACGGCGGCACGCTCGACGGCAACAGGATCATCGGCCGCAAGACGCTGGAACTGATGGCGTCCGATCACCTCGGGCCGCATGTCGTGACGAATGGCACGCTGCTGTCGCCCGGGCACGGCTTCGGTCTCGGCTTTGCAGTGCGTCGCGAGGCCGGCATCGCGCCCTTCCCCGGCAGCGTCGGCCAGTATTTCTGGAGCGGCATCGCCGGCACGTTCTTCTGGATCGATCCGAAGGAGGACCTGTTCGCGGTGTTCATGAGCCAGGGCCCCGGCCAGCGCGACTACACGCGGACCTTGGTCCGGGATCTGGTTTACGCGGCGGTGGAGTGAGGTTTCTTCCGTGAAGGGAACGATCGAGCGACAAGCTCAGTGCAACCTCTCCCGCTTGCGGGAGAGGTCGGCGCGCAGCGCCGGGTGAGGGCTCTCTCGGCCAGGCGATTGTCCCATCGTGGAGACACCCTCTCCCCTACCCTCTCCCGCAAGCGGGAGAGGGAGCGCACTGTTCGCCGCGGCCACACCTCGGCCTGATCTCACACCTCAACTAATCGTCGCGCCGCCGTCGATCACCATGGTCTGGCCGGTCATGAAGTCGCCGGCCGCGGATCCCAGGAACACCGCCGCGCCCGCGATCTCGTCGGGGATGCCGATGCGCAAGAGCGGCGAACGCGCGGTCGAGGCCTTCAAATTCTCCGGATTGTCCCACAGCGCCTTGGCAAAATCCGTCTTGATCAGACCCGGCGCGATGCAGTTCACGCGGATGTTGTGCTTGCCGTACTCGCAGGCGAGGTTGCGCGCGAGCTGCATGTCGGCGGCCTTGGAGATCGCGTAGGCGCCGAGGATGGTCGAGCCTTTCAAACCGCCGATCGAGGACACGATGATGACCGAGCCGTCCTTGCGCTCGATCATCTGCGGCACCACCATCGAGATCAGCCAGTTGTTGGCGACGATGTTGTTGTCCAGAATCTTCCTGAACTGATCGTCGGAGATGCCGGCGAGCGGACCGTAATACGGGTTCGATGCGGCGTTGCAGACCAGCACGTCGATCTTGCCGAAGGCGCGGTTGCTCTCGTCGACGAGGTTTTGCAGGTTCTCCTTCGAGGAGATATTGGCGGCGATCGCGACCGCGGTGCCCTTGCCGTATTTGTCGTTGATGCCCTTGGCGACCTGCTCGCAGACGTCGGCCTTGCGCGAGGAAATCACCACCTTGGCGCCGTGCTCGGCCATGCGTTCGGCGATGGCGAGCCCGATGCCGCGCGTCGATCCCGTGATGACTGCGACTTTCCCCTTCATGTCGAACAAGGTCATGTTTCTCTCCCAGATTGATTTTGGTATTCGATGTCATTCCGGGGCGGTCCGCAGGACCGAACCCGGAATCTCGAGATTCCGGGTCTGGTCCTTCGGACCATCCCGGAATGACAACTTCTTCAGGCGAGCTTCTTGACTTCCGGTCCGGCCGGCTGATGCATCGCCGCGTGCGCAGCATCCGCGATCCACGGCTGCTGGTTCACCATCGGCAGCCGCCAGACCGTACGCTCGGGACTTGCGAAATGATCGAGCCGCGTCACCGAGCAATTGTCGATGTCGAACGACAGCCCCCGCTCCGCCTGACCGTCGAGGGCGAGGCCCAGCGCCGCCTTGATCGTGCCGCCATGCGCGACCGCGATCACGTCCTGCCCGGCCGCCTCATTGTTGATCCGCTCGATGGTGCGGCGCGTGCGGTTGTAGAGATCCATAAAACTTTCGCCGCCGGGCGCGGGCTCGTTGATGTCGGCGAACCAGCTCGTGCCGACGGGGCGGCTCGCGACGAACTGGGCGCGGTTCATACCCTGCCAGCGGCCGAGATTTTGCTCGGCGAGGTCCGCTTCCCACTTCATCGACGCAGGCCTGGGGAAGCCGGCCGCCCAGATCGCTTCGGCCGTTTGATGCGTGCGCTGCAGATTGCTCGAATACCAGACCGCGTTGCGTGGCAGCACCTTGGCAACAGCGTTGAATACATAGGTATCGCTGGTGTCGCAGGCGATGTCGGACTGTCCGTAGATGTTGCCGCCGTCGTTGCGCACCGGCGCGTGACGGACCCACCACCACCGTGTCGTGACCACATTGGGCTTGTCTGCACCTGCCATCGAAACCCTTCCATCCCGTTTGATGTCGCTGTACGTCAGTAGTGAGCGTGTCTCAAGACACTTTACCGTTTGAAATCTTGTTTGAAATTCCGTCGCGCGGCAAGGGCCGCGCGAGGCACCACAAGGGAGAAACGCATGGGCCGCCTGCAAGGCAAATCCGTCATCATCACCGGCGCCGGCAGCGGCATCGGTCGCGCCGCCGCGCTGTTGTTCACCAGGGAAGGCGCAAAGCTCATTGCGGTCGATCGCACCGAGGCGGTGAAGGAGACCGTCGAGGAGGTGAAAAAGGCCGGCGGCGTCGCGGAAGCCATGATCGCCGACGCGGGCTCCGAGACTGATGTCATCGCCGTGATCGACAAGGCGGTGAACACCCACGGCCGGCTCGACGTGATCTGGGCCAATGCGGGCGTCAGCGGCGGGCTCGTCCCACTCGGCGAGCAGACCGTGGAGCATTGGCAGGAGGTGTTGCGCGTCAATCTGATCGGGCCGTTCCTCGCGGTGAAGCATGCGATGCCGCATATGGTGAAGCAGCAATCCGGCGCGATCGTGCTGACGGCGTCCGTCGCGGGCCTCAAGGCCGGCGCCAGCGGACATCCTTATGCCGCGAGCAAGGCCGGCGTGATCAGCCTGGTGCAGACCACCGCGTATTCGCTCACCGGCACCGGCGTGCGCATCAACGCGGTGTGCCCGGGCCTGATCGAAACAGGCATGACCAAGCCGATCTTCGACCGCGCCAAGGAGCGCGGTACCCAAGACAAGATCGGCCAGCTCAACCCGCTCAAGCGCCCCGGCCAGCCGCACGAGCTCGCGGCGATGGGCCTGTTCCTGGCGAGCGACGAAGCTTCGTATGTCAACGGCCAGGCGTTCCCGGTGGATGGTGGCCTGACGGCGTCGATGCCGTATACGGGGAAACCGGTGTAGCGGGCACGCGCTCGTGTCCCGGACGCGCTGCGGCGTTCTTACGCTGCTGCGCAGAGCCGGGACCCAGCAAGCCACAGCGCTCGCTGCAACATGGGCCCCGGCTCTGCAGCGCATCACTTCGTGCTGCGCAGCGTCCGGGGCACGAGATGAGGTGTCGGCGCGATATTGCTTCCGCACCGTCATTGCGAGCGGAGCGAAGCAATCCAGGACTGCCGCCGCGGAAAGACTTTGGATTGCTTCGTCGCAAGGGCTCCTCGCAACGACGGAGTGTGCGGGGGCGGCTCGTAGGATGGGTAGAGCGAAGCGAAACCCATCAACACTTCCTTCGTTGAAAGATGATGGGTTTCGCAAGTGCTCTACCCATCCTACGTCTCTCAAATCGCAGACACACCTTCGCATCCTCGCGGCTTGTTTCGCCCGAGCTTTGCTTCATCGCTTCACCCTCAATTGAAAGAGGGCGCAGGGAAGACCGGGCGCCGGCTGGCACCCGCGGTCCACTGTGCGAAAGGCAGTAGCGAAATCTGCACAGCGGCATACAGGTGAAGCCAAACAACCGGCCTTCCCTGCGCAGTGGTTTGACGGCTTATGTCGTGCTCTCCCCGGGGAGCGATGCACTATTGCCCCCGTCGCCTTGCGATGCGCGGACCCGGTCGGGCCGCCACATCACCGCTGAGACTTGACGCACAGACCCCGGGCGTCAGGACCACACGATTTTGCCGTACGCCGATCACACCGGTCGTGCGCGCGAGGTGTTTCGCTCACGGTTGCCCGCCCTGCGAAGCTCTTCGCGCCGATGCAATCAGCGTCCACCGCCGTCCGGCCCGCGTTCGTGACGATCGCGACACGCCCCTCTTCCTTGGGCCGGGTTGCCGCGACACATACGCCATTTCCGAATTTCGGTAAAGCGGAATCTTTTTCTCAGTGCGGATTGACCGACCACTGGCGTGTTTTGCCCGACGGGCAACGCGATATCTTGTAGCCCGGATGGGCGAAGCGACATCCGGGACTCACGGCACCAGAGGTCCCGGGCATCGCTTCGCTCACCCAGGCTACGGGACCATCATGTTGATTTGCTCATTGGAGCCCCACGTTGGTATGGTTCATGCAAGCGCCTCAGCCTCCGTCTTCCTCCGACAAGAAATGACAATGCCCAACCCGATCTTCCCGAGTTCCCGACCCGATCGCATCCGCCACCTTCTCGCTGAGCTCATCGGCTTCGACACCGTCAGCGACCGCACCAACCTGCCGCTGATCGCCCATATCGAGAGCTACCTCGCCTTCCTCGGGGTCAAGGGTGAGCGCATCACTGATGAGACCGGACAGAAGGCTTCGCTGTGGGTCACGATCGGACCGGAGGATCGGCCGGGCTTCGTGCTGTCGGGCCACACCGACGTCGTGCCCGTGGTCGGTCAGGACTGGAGCCACGATCCGTTCAAGCTGATCGAGCGCGACGGCAAGCTCTTTGGCCGCGGCACCACGGACATGAAGGGTTTTGTCGCGGTGTGCCTCGCGATGGTGCCGGAGATGGTGGAGGCCAAGCTCAGGACTCCGATCCATCTGGCGATCTCCTATGACGAGGAGATCGGCTGCGTCGGCGTGCGGCCGATGCTCGGCGAGGTCGCAAAAAAGAAGATCAGGCCGCTCGGCTGCTTCGTCGGCGAGCCGACCGAGATGAAGGTGATCATCGGCCACAAGGGCAAGCACGGCGTGCGCGCGACGTTTCGCGGGCTTGCCCGCCATTCCTCAATCGCGCCCGACGGCGTCAACGCGATCGAATACGCCGCCGAGCTGATCGTCGAGATCCGCCGCCGCGCTGTTGCGCTCGCGGCCGCGCGATCAACGGACAGCCTCTACGATGTTCCGCATTCGACGCTGCTCACCAGCATCGTGCACGGCGGCGCGGCGCTGAACATCGTGCCTGACACCTGCACGGTGGATTTCGAATGCCGCGGTATCGGCATCACGGAGTCGCGCGAGGTCACGGATGCTATCGTCGCCTGGGCCAAGGCCGAGCTTGAGCCCGCGATGAAGGCGCGGCATCCGGAGTGCGGCATCGATTTCGAGGAGATCCTCGACTACCCCGCGCTCGACACTACAGCAGATGCCGCGATCGTCACGCTCGCCAAGAGCCTTGCGGGGCGCAACGACCACGCCAAGGTCGCCTTCGGCACCGAAGCCAGCCTGTTCGCCAGCATGGCCGACATCCCCTCGGTGGTGATCGGACCGGGATCGATCGCGCAGGCGCACACACCGGACGAGTTCGTGGAGATGGCCGAGCTGGAGAAATGCGCGGGCTTCGTGGAAAGGCTGATCGCGCATTGTGCGATGGGCACGGTGTAGGTGCCGTAAGGTGGGCAAAGCGAAGCGTGCCCACCACTTCTGCCAGCGATCGCAGAAAGATGGTGGGCACGGCGCTACGCGCCTTTGCCCACCCTACGGGAGGTCTCGTAGCCCGCATGAGCGAAGCGACATGCGAGACCAATGTCCCGGATATCGCTGCGCTCACCCGGGCTACGACACTTCAAGCAAAAAGGCGCGGCCATCAGCCGCGCCTCTTTCCTACACCGCGCCCGCCTTTTGCGCGTATTCCCACGACGCCTTTGACAGCGGCACGGTGCGCTTGGCTGACTCCAGGGCCTTGGCGTTGGCGGCGGTGCCGTCGCGGACGCGGCCGGCGATGCCTTGCGTGATGCCGGCGAGGCGGAACAGATTGTAGGCGAAGTACCAGTTGAGATCAGGCACCGTCATCTTGGTGACGTTGCAATAGATCTGCGCGGCCTCTTCCACGCTCGGGATGTTGAGCGCCTTGAGGTCGGCGCCATCGAGGCCCGGCATGATCCACTGCATCAACAGATAGGTGAAGTCGGCCATGGGATCGCCGAGCGTCGACAGCTCCCAGTCGAGCACGGCCTGCACGTGCGGTTCCGTCGCGTGGAAAATCATGTTGTCGAGGCGGTAGTCGCCATGGACGATCGAGACGCGCGCCTGCTCCGGCACGGTCTTGGGCAGCCATTCCGCGACCTTCTCGAACTCGGGAATGTGCTGGGTCTCGGACGCCCGATATTGCTTGGTCCAGCGGTCGATCTGGCGCGCGAAATAATTGCCGGGCTTGCCGAACTCGCCGAGGCCGATCGCCGCGGGGTCGTACATGTGGAGTTTCGCCAGCGTCTCGATCTTGCTGGTGAAGATCTTGCGGCGGTCTTCCGGAGCCTGGCTCGGCAGCGTCGGATCCCAGAACACCCGGCCCTCCTCCATCGACATGATGTAGAAGGCGGCGCCGATGACACCGTCGTCCTGGCACAGCGCATAAGCGTGCGCGACCGGAAAACCCTGCTTGCCGAGCGCTGCGATCACGCGATATTCGCGATCGACCGCGTGCGCCGAAGGCAGCAGCTTGCCGAACGGCTTCCTGCGCATCACGTAGGAGCGCTTCGGCGTGTCCAGCCGGTAGGTCGGGTTGGACTGGCCGCCCTTGAACTGGAGCACGACCAGCGGCCCCTCGAAGCCTTCGACGTTGTCGCGCATCCAGGCTTCGAGCCGCATCTCGTCGATACGATGCCGCTCCTCGACCGGCTTGGTGCCGGAGAACTCTTCGTCTTTCCTGACGCCGTCAGCCACGGTGACGCTCCCTCATTTTTTTCGTCATTCCGGGGCTCGCGCAGCGAGAACCCGGAATCTCGAGATTCCGGGTTCGATGCTGCGCCTCGCCCCGGAATGACGGTGAAGAGAGCGCGGTCAGCGCTCTCCGCCGTTTTTAGTGCCTGGGAGAATTGGCATACTTCCGAACTTCGAGCCTTGCAATGGCGCGATTGTGCACCTCGTCCGGACCGTCGGCGAGCCGCAGCGTGCGGATGCCGGCATAGTCCTTCGCAAGACCTGCCTCGTCGGAAACGCCCGCGCCACCGAAGGCCTGGATCGCCTCGTCGATGATCTTCAACGCCATGTTGGGCGCCGCGACCTTGATCATGGCGATCTCGGCCTGCGCGGTCTTGTTGCCAACCTTGTCCATCATGTCGGCGGCCTTGAGGCAGAGCAGACGCGTCATCTCGATGTTGGTGCGGGCTTCGCCGATGCGCTGCTCCCATACCGAGTGCTCGACGATCTTCTTGCCGAAGGCGGTGCGCGACATCAGACGCTTCACCATCTTCTCCAGTGCTTCCTCGGCCTTGCCGATGGTGCGCATGCAGTGATGGATGCGGCCGGGACCAAGGCGGCCCTGCGCGATCTCGAAGCCGCGGCCCTCGCCGAGCAGGATGTTCTCCTTCGGCACGCGCACGTTCTCGAGCAGCACCTGGGCGTGGCCGTGCGGCGCGTCGTCGAAGCCGAACACGGGCAGCATCTTCTCGACCTTGATGCCGGGGGTGTCGAGCGGAACCAGGATCTGCGACTGCTGCTGGTGCTTGGCCGCGTTGAAATCGGTCTTGCCCATCAGGATCGCGATCTTGCAGCGGGGATCGCCGACGCCGGACGACCACCATTTGCGGCCGTTGATGACGTAGTGGTCGCCGTCGCGCACGATGCTGGTTTCGATATTGGTCGCATCCGACGAGGCAACCGCGGGTTCCGTCATCAGGAACGCCGAGCGGATCTCGCCGTCCATCAGCGGCCGCAGCCATTTGCGCTTCTGCTCCTTGGAGCCGTAGCGCATGAACACCTCCATGTTGCCGGTGTCGGGCGCCGAACAATTGAACACTTCCGAGGCCCAGGAGATGTGGCCCATCTGCTCCGACAACAGCGCGTATTCGAGATTGGTCAATCCCGCACCACGGAATTCATCATCCTCATGCTCGTTCGGCGGCATGAACATGTTCCAGAGGCCTTCGGCCTTTGCCTTCTTCTTGAGGTCCTCGAGAACCGGAATCACCTTCCAGCGATCACCGCTCTTGTCCTGCTCGTTATAGACCGGCACCGCCGGACGCACGTGCTTGGCCATGAACGACTGCACGCGGTCGAGCCATTCCTTTTGCTTGGGGGACAGATCGAAATCCATGGGACGCTCCTCGGTCTTGCTTTGCAAAGCTGTTTTGACCGGACTGTCCTCCCGCTGCGCACGGCCCGCAAGCGCGAATGCGCTGACATTGCGAGCCTTTCGAACGCGTTCGCGCGTTGCGAACGGGTTGCGATTGCGGATTGACTTTCTCCGGCCTTCAAACGATAGTTTCATACAAGTGTTTGAATTGCAACTCCCTCCCTGAGGGCATCCATGGCCAGCGATCATACGAGGTCTGCCATTCTCGCCGCCGCCGAACGGCTCTATGCCGATCGCGGCTTTGGCGACGTGACGCTGCGCGACATCGTCGCGGAGGCCGGTGTCAACCTGGCGGCGGTGAACTATCATTTCGGCTCGAAGGACGAGCTGATCGCGGAACTATTTGTCACCCGCTCGATCGCCACCAACCGCGAGCGCCTGCGCGAGTTGAAGGCGGCGGAAGAGCAAGGCGGCGGCCGCGCGCCGATCGAGGTGATCCTGCATGCGCTGGTCGGGCCGACGCTGCGCGGCTGCCTCGGTCCCGAGAACCAGCGCTCGACCGCGGCGCGCTTCATGATCCGCGCCTCGATCGAATCCGTGCCGCCGATCCGCCGCATCAAGAACCGCGAGATCGACCATTTGCGGAAATTCGCCGGCGCGATGCGCCGCGCCCTGCCCGAGCGCAGCGACGTCGATATCTACTGGGGCCTCAACTTCGCGCTGGCGATGGCGCACCACACCATCCGCGAGAGCGAGCGGCTGACGAAACTGTCGGAAGGCAAATGCGATCTCGACGACGTCGAGGACGTCGTCGCGCGCGTGGTCAGCGTGGCGACGATGGCGCTGACGGCGGGCAAGGCGGAGACGAAGGCGCCGTCAAGGGTGGCGGCGCGGTAACCTCATGTCATCGCGATGCAGTCGATCTCGACATCGAAGGGGCCGAACCATTCCGGCGTGCAGACGAAGATCCGCGCCGGCGGATCGATTGGGAAATAACGCGCATAGACCGCGTTGAACGCGGCGAAATGCTTGGTCGAGGTGCTGTAGACGCTGCACTTCATGACGTTGTCGAGGCAGGCGCCGGCCGCCTGCAGGCAAAGTTTCATCTGCTCCAAGATCAGTTCGCTCTGCCGCTCGATCGGCACTTCCGCGATCTCGCCCGTCTCGGGGTCGAACGGCGGCAGGCCGGCAACGAAGATCATGTTGCCGGCGCGCGTCACCGGCGAGACCGGTGCGTTGCGACGGTCGAGAAACGTCGAGATCGGTTCGACGCGGAGCGCTTCGCGTTTCATGGCAACCACCTTCGGTGCGAGCGAGACTGACCGTTGACTACATTATTCTGCAGCCGGCATGCTTCGCTTTTGATCGAAGTGTAGTTGCCGCGAGTTTAGGCCCGCTGAGGCATCTCCTCGGCCTCTTCCTTGGCGAGCAGCAGCAGCATCTCGATGCCCATCTCGCCTTCCTGCGGCGAGCGGATGAACTTGATTTCCTCGGCACTCCGCCGCAGTGCGGCAACGATGGCGACGGCCTGATTGGCGGTAGCCGCCTCGGTCGCCAGAATTGCCTTCTGGTCCTTCGCCTGGAACCCGATCGTGTAGGACATTCACTTCCCTCCCGGACTCACGTGAAGGGATCGAACCAGACTCGCGCGGGGAACGGAAGCCTGTGCGACTACGGACCGGGATTATCTGGGGATTGCCCGCAAGCCCCAGGCAAGCCCGGGGATCGCGCGCGGCTTCGTCAAAGCTAGATGATCCCCTGCTGCTTCAGCGTCTCGATCTTCTCCGCATCATAGCCGAGCTTGCCGCCGAGCACTTCCTTGGTGTGCTCGCCGAGCAGCGGCGGAGCGCGATATTCGGTGATCGGAGTGCCCGAGAGGGTCAGCGCGTTGCGGATCAGCGAGAGATCGGGCTCGAACTTGTGCTGCGTCTTCACCCGCATGCCGCGCGACTGGACGTGCGGATCGGAAAACACCTGCTCGAAATTGTTGATCGGCCCCGAGGGCACGCCGGCCTCCTCCAGCTTCTCCAGCCAGTAGGCCACCGGCTGCTTCAGGAACAGGCCGGCGAAGATCGCCATGATCTCCTTGCCGTGCACGACGCGGTCGTTGTTCCTGATGAAGCGCTTGTCGTTGGCGAGCTCGGGCTCGCCGAGCACGGCGCAGGTGCGCTGGAACTGGCCGTCATTGCCGACCACCAGCATCAGCTCGCCGTCGGTGCAGCGGAACACGCCGGCCGGCATGCCGCCATTGCCCCAGGTACCGCGGCGCGGCGGGGTCTTGCCGTTGACGAGGTAGATCTGCAGCCAGTGCGACAGCGATGCGATGACGGTGTCGAACAGACAGACGTCGATATGCTGCCCCTGCCCGCCGTTGACGTCGCGATGGTAGAGCGCCGAGAGAATCCCGATCGAGGTGTTCATGCCGGTCATGTAGTCGACGATCGACGGGCCGACCTTCATCGGGCCCTCGCCCGGCTCGCCGTCGATATGGCCGGTGACGCTCATCAGGCCGCCCATCGCCTGCAGGATGGCGTCATAGCCCGCGCGCGGCGCATAGGGACCGGTCTGGCCGAAGCCGGTCACCGAGCAATAGATGATGCCGGGGTTGATCGCCTTGATCGTCTCGTAGTCGAGGCCGTACCGCTTGAGGTCGCCGACCTTGTAGTTCTCCATGAAGACGTCGACGTCCTTGGCGAGCTCGCGAATGATGGCCTGCCCCTCGGGCTTGGCGATGTTGACCGTGACCGACTTCTTGTTGCGGTTGGCGCAGAGGTAGAAGGAATTGTTGTTGTTGGCCTTCCCATCCGGATCGGTCAGGTAGGGCGGCCCGAACGCGCGCGCGTCGTCGCCGGTGCCCGGCCGCTCGATCTTGATCACCTCCGCACCGAGGTCGCCCAGCATCTGGGCCGACAACGGCCCGGCGAGGACGCGCGTGAGGTCAAGGATCTTGATGCCTGAAAGCGGCAGGGCCGACATGTCGATTTCCTCCGGGAACTGGATCTTGGCGCGGCGGCTCGAAGCGGCGCTCCCTGCGGATACACCATTTTGGCGCGCTGAGCACTGCACTGGCGGCATACGGCCATCTCCTGCCGGGGACGGAAGGCAATTGCCGTCCGCAACTTTCCGCGCCGCGAATATAGCCTGATCGGCTCAGGTCAGCGCCGCCGCCACCACCCGCGGCCGTCGCCGGCCGAGCAGGACCAGGATCAGCACCGTCGCGCAGGAGCAGACGAAGGTGAGACCGAGCGCGCCGCGGCTGCCGAACTGGGTGAGCAGGCCGACGAGGAGCGGCGGCGAGATCGCGGAGGCGAGATTGAGCGGCAGCGCGATCATCGACATCGCCTTGGCGAATTCCGCCTGGTCGTAGAACACGAGCGGGATGGTGGCCCGCGCCACCGCCATCGCGCCGCTGCCGGCGCCGTAGAGCAGGATGAAGACCGCGACGGCCCAGGTCGCGCCCTCGCTCAGCATCAGCAGCAGCATCGCCAATGGCAGCGCCGTGCCCGCAACGAGCCCGGTCGTGATCCCGTCCCAGCGCCCGCCGCCGAGAAGATCCAGCCCGCGGGCGCTGACCAGGATCACGCCCAGCATCGAGCCGAAGAGGAGCGCCTGCGCCGGCGCCAGCCCCTCCGCCCGCAACAGCTCGATCATGATGGCGCTGATGCCGAAATTGACGAAGGCGTTGAGCGTGATCGCGGCGACGACGAGGCCAAAGGTGCTCCGGGGGATCGCCGGCGGCGGCGGCGACTTGACCGGCCCGCCAGCATCATTCCCGGCGATTTTCCGGCGCGGTGCGAGCGCATAGAGCGGCAGGCTGACGAGGAGCATCATCGCGGCATAGACGAGGCACGTCCCGCGCCAGCCGAGGTGACCGCTCAGGAACGAGGTCGTCGGCCAGAAGATGCTGCTGGACAGGCCCGTCACCAGCATCAAGGCTCCGATCGCGTTCTTGGCCTGCCGCCCGGCGATCTCGTTCAGCATGATATAGGCGCCGGTGGAGAGCGTGGCGCTGCCGGCGATTCCGAGGACGATCCAGGCGGCGAAATAAAGCATCGGCTCGCGCGCAAGGGACAGAAGAATGAATCCGGGCACGGTCACGACCGTGCCGACCATCATCACCGTCTGTGCGCCATGCCGTGCAAATGATTTGGCGAGCCACGGGGCGCACAGGCCCATCGAGACATAGAGAACGGACGTCCCCGCGAACACCGCCGGCAGGCTCATGCCGAGATCGGCGGCGAGATCGCGCCCGACGATGGCGGGAAGCCCGATCGTGCCCCATCCGACCAACTGCGTGATGGCGAGCACCAGCAGGACCCCGATCAGCCTGCTGTCAGATTTCAAGAACCGCATTCCAAACGTTCGCCTGCCCGGCCGGCGCAGATCGCGCCGGTGGGCCTGTCTTAGCCGGGGACTCAGCCCACGGGAACGCCGACCGCCGAATGGCAGAAGGCAACCAGGAGCATGTCAGGCACACGTCAGGCGCGGGATGATCGTCTCTACCCTGCCATCCCGAGCAGGGAGCGCGCCTCTGCCGCAGTCGCGACGCGCCGTCCGTGGCGCGCGACAGCCTCGCAGGCGATGCTCACGAGCTCCGCATTGCTGGCGGCGAGGCGCGTCTTGTCGACCCTGATATTGTCCTCGAGCCCGGTACGAACCGCATCGGCGCCCCGCGCCAGCGCCCAGCCCATGACTTCGGCCTGATGACGTCCGATCCCGGCCGCGGTCCACGTCGCGTTCGGGATCAGCCGCCTCAGCTCTGCCAACAGGATGTCGAGGACTTGTTCGTCCGCGGGCATCGCGTTCTTGACGCCCATAACGAACTGCACGTGCGGACGGGCGTCGATCAGCCTCGCCTCGATCAGACGCCGAGCACCATGCAGATGCGACAGATCGAAGATCTCGATCTCCGGACGAATGCCATTTGCCTTCATGCCGGTGGCAAGGGTTTCGACCAGAGCGGCGCTGTTCTCGTAGACGATGGTCGGAAAATTCACCGAACCTGTGGACAACGAGGCCATATCCGGCTTGAGATAGAGCGACGATCCACGCGCCGAGGGATCGCGCCCTCGCCCACCGGTCGAGAACTGCACGATCATGTCAGGACAATGCTTCCTGATCCCCTCCTGCACCAGCGCGAAGCGCTCCGGGTCGGAGGACGGTGTCTCGTCATCGTTGCGAACATGGATATGCGCAAGGGTGGCCCCGGCCTCGAAGGCCTCGTGCGTCGACTCGATCTGCTCGGCCGGCAAGATTGGCACCGCGGGATTGTCCTTCTTGCGCGGAACAGAGCCGGTAATAGCAACAGCAACGACAGCGGGGTTCATCCTGCATCCTCATGATGATCGCGCTCGAGCGCACAAAGTTCGAAACGAAAGTCACATAACGCCTGGAAACCGGCCGCTGCAACCATCATCGATCGCAGCGGCGTTCCCCTCGTCAGGTCGCAATTGCGGCCGCACCACCCGCCGCTTCCGCACGCTGGCGCTCGTAGTCGGCCCGCGCCATCGGAACGGCCTTGGGATCACCGAGATCGTCGATGCTGATCCGATAGGTTTCGCGGGCCGTGACAGCCGCCAGCGCGGCGATGACCGTGATGCCGAAGGCGATTGCCCCCACCGTCAGGGGGATGTTGGCCGAGCCGGGCGGCGCCACGGTCGCAAACAAGGCCGGAAGCAAGGCGGTAATGGTCGTTCCGATGTTCTGCGAGATCGCCATCGCCGACACGCGTGTGCGCGTCGGGAACAGCTCCGGGTAGAAGCTCGGGAAGATCGCGTTGTAGCCCTGATAGACGACGCCCCACATCAAAAGCGAGAGCAGGATCGCAAGCGGTACGCTCCGGATGCTGATGGCGTAGAGATAGCCGAACGCGAGCAAGCCGGAGAGCAGCGCGCCGACGATGATCGGCGGTTTTCGCCCGACCTTGTCGGAGAGATGGCCGACGAACGGAATGACGAAGACGGCCAGCATGTTTCCGAGCACCGGTATCCAGAGATAGACGTCCTTGGCAAAGCCGATGCCATAGGCCGGCTGCACCGCGTAGGCCGCACCGAAGATGGTCGCCACGACAGGAATGACGTTCATCAGCGCCATGCAGATGACCCTGAGCATGTCGGGCCAGCTCAGCTTGATCGCCTGGATGACGGGCGCCCGCGGCGTTTCTCCCCGCTCGCCCTCCCGCGCAAACGCAGGTGTCTCATCGACCTCGCGGCGAATGATGTAGCCCGCGACGATGACGAAGAAGCTGAGGAGGAAGGGAATCCGCCAGCCCCAGCTGTTGAAGGCATCGGTCGGCATGTAGGCCGCCAGCGGCAGGAAGACGGCTGCTGCTAGAATCTGCCCGGCCTGCACGCCCTGGAGCGCAAAACTTGCATAGAAGCCGCGCCGGCCGAACGGCGCGTGCTCCAGGATCATCGAGCTCGCGCCGGAGATTTCACCGGCAACAGCAAATCCCTGCACCAGGCGCAGGATGACGAGCAAAACTGGCGCGAGGATGCCGACCTGCTGATAGGTCGGCAGGATGCCCACGGCCATCGTGGAGAAGCCCATCAAGAACATGCAGACGATGAGAACGGTCTTGCGACCGTGGGTGTCGCCCCAATGTCCGAGCACAAAGGCGCCGATCGGGCGGGCCACATAGCCGACGCCATAGGTTGCCAATGAAGCGACGATGGCGACCGTAGGATTGTCCGAGGGGAAGAAGATTTGCGGGAAGATCAGCGACGCGGCAGTCGCGTAGATGAAGAAGTCATAATATTCGAGAGCCGACCCGATCCAGCCGCTTGCGGCAGCCTTCCTGGATTGACTCATGACATGGATCGCGCGCGTCGAAGCCATCAGAAAAATTCCTCCCGATCTTGTTTGTTGACGTCCCGTTGGCGGGCTTCGTCGGACAATTAGCAATTCCCGGACGCTCTGCGGAGCTCCGCGAGCGCTTGGCACTGCCGGTGGTGTCTTGAGTGAGGACGACAATAGGCTTTCGCCGGGCTAACACAATTACCCAGTTATGAGATAAACCTAACATGATGTTATGGACTACTCGGACCCGCGGCGACTATGCCCGCAACCCGCAGCAGACACGAAGCTGCGCGGCCTTGCTTCTGGGCCGGGCGCTCGCTTCCGCGGATTAATTGCGCATCCGCTCGCTGATGGCGGGCGTCATCTTCAGCGATGGCGTCGAAGCCGACCGGCTCGATTTCAATGCAGGTGCCGAGGTTGTCGGGATTGCAGAGCGGCGCGGGCGGTTGATCGTCTGATCATGTGAACGGCCGAGCCGCATCAGGCCGTATGGCCGGGATCGACGTGCTTCGGTGTCTTCTTGTCGCGTTGTGGCGTCATCTTGGCAGGGTCCGGCGCACCGGGGACCCCACGAGGACCCAGCTGCTCGCGCTGGATGTCGTCCTCGGAGCGGGCTGGCTCGACGCCGTTCGGCTCACGGGGCTTGGTCATCGCGGCCTCGTTTTCTCGCATGCCGTTCCGCGGCCAGTCGCCCTACACACCGGGCGCATTGTCGCCGGCTTCGCGGCCGGGCACGCTGACATGGACTTCATGCCCCTCACGAAGCGCGAGGGATGCTGCGGCGACAGCCGATTCGAATGCGGCTTCCTTGGTGGCGTATTTGCTCCTGACGTCGCCGTCGTGCAGCACGCCCCATTCGTCCTGCACCGGAACGATGGCATATTGAGCAAGGCCCATAGTCGAACTCCTGGCTTGGCTTTCAAAGGAACGTTTGCCTGATAACGCGCCGGCGGGCTTAACGTTGCGTCAGCTGCGGATGGACCGCGCTTACCCGCCACACCGTGTTGCCGACATCGTCTGCGACCAGCAAGGCGCCTGATTTGTCGATGGCGACGCCGACGGGACGGCCACGCGCCTTGTTGTCGCTGTTCAGGAAGCCCGTCACGACGTCCTGCGCCGGTCCGCTCGGCTTGCCGTCCGTGAACGGCACGAACACCACCTTGTAGCCGTTGAGCACCTGCCTGTTCCAACTGCCATGCTCGCCGACGAAGGCGCCGCCGCGATAAGCGACCGGCAGGCTGGAGCCGGTGTTGAAAACCATCCCGAGCGGCGCGACATGCGAGCTCAGGGCATAATCCGGCACGATCGCCTTGGCGACGAGATCCGGCCGCTGCGGCTTGACGCGGGGATCGACGTGCTGGCCGTAATAGCTGTAGGGCCAGCCGTAGAAGCCGCCGTCCTTCACCGAGGTCATGTAGTCAGGGACGAGATCGGGACCGAGCTCGTCGCGCTCGTTCACCACCGTCCACAGCGCGCCGGTCTGCGGCTCGAAGCTGAGCCCGTTCGGATTGCGCAGGCCGCTTGCGAACACGCGCCAGCGGCCGCTGGCGCGATCGACCTCGAGGATCGCGGCGCGGTTGTGCTCGGCCTCCATGCCGTTCTCGGTGATGTTGCTGTTGGAGCCGACGCCGGCATAGAGCTTCGAGGCGTCGGGGCTGGCGACCAGGCTCTTGGTCCAGTGATGGTTGATCGGCCCGCCCGGCAGCGGCGTCAGCACCGTGCCCGGCGCGGTGATCTTGGTATCACCTTCCGTGTAGGGATATTTGACGATGGCGTCGGTGTTCGCGACGTAGAGATCGTTGCCGACCAGCGCAATGCCAAACGGCGAGTTGAGATGGTCGAGGAAGACGCTTTGCGTCTCCGGCACGCCGTCGCCATTGCCGTCACGCAGCAGCGTGAGGCGGTTGCCCGGCCCGGTGTCGTCGCCGCCTGATGTCGCCCAGGACTCGATATATCCCATGACGATCTCCTTGGGCCGCTTGATCGCGCCCCCCTTCGGGGCCTTGGATTCCGCCACCAGCACATCGCCATTGGGCAGCACGTAGATGAAACGCGGATGCTGCAGGCCGGTCGCAAAGGCCTTGACCTGCAGGCCCTGCGCCACGGTCGGCGTCTCGTCCTTCTTCCAGCCGACGATGCGGGCGATGTGGACCGGCGGCAGCAGATATTGCTGGATGTCAGGGAGAACAGGGTTGGCGCCCACTTGCGCCTTCGGATCGCCGCTGCCGTCATTGCAGCCGGCAAGACACAGCAGCGAGGAGCACAACAGCGCGCGGGCAATCGAGAACGTCATCGCGCAACTCCCACGCCGTGGCGATAGACCATGGCCCAGCCGAGCCAGCCGGTGACGGGCAGGATCAGCACCGTGATCACGGACAGAACGAGCCCCGTCGGCCACACCGAGGTCCAGGCATCGCGGGTATGGATCAGCGCGTTGACGGTCGCGAGGACCAGCACCACGGCATTGCCGATGAAATGCGGCCAGGCCGGCGTCTGCGCCCGCACCAGCCGGTTGCCGAGGAAATCGGTCAGGCCCGCGATCGCCGCCAGCACGCCGAAGACGACGCCGACGAGCAGCAGCCAGGCGGAAAAATCCGCCCACATGATCTCGGCGCTGGCGACATAGGCGATGTCGGTCAGCAGCGCCCCGACGAAGCACGCGATCGGTATCGGCACCAGCATCGGATGAATGGGATGACCCGCGATCTGCGCGGTGGTGCGCACGCGCACGTCTTGCTGCACGGACTTGCCTCTTGCCAAGGGCCCTTTCCCCTATGGCAAAACTCGACCTCGTTGCGAAGGTTCCTCAGCTCCCTGGGCCGCAGGCAGCGCTGCAGCTGGGCTTTCGCGCGGAACTAACAAGCACGAGTGGCCATGAGTTCGATCACCGATCATCTTCCCGGCGTGAAGGTCAGCGGGCAGCCTCAGGGCGGCGCGGTCGACCGTGCGCGGAAGGAACGCGAGCAGCGAGAAAATAGCCTTCGGCAGGCCGCGCTCGTCCGGGCGGCAATCAGGCTGCACTCCAGAAAATTGCGCAAATTCCCAGAACAAGGGTCTGAGCCGCAGCCGCTCCAAACGACCAGATCTTGATCGTCGTGGCCAAGCGCATCAAATTGAATGTCCTATCGCTCACATCCTGACGCGACATGACGTATGCGATTAAAGCATCTTCCACGAGATCACTGAAGATATAGACAGCCGGCAAGATGCAGACCCCGATACAATACGGCCACCACTCGACCGGCTGAGGCCATATCAGCGCCGACACCAGCCATATAGAACCCAGTATGAAAAACCCTCCGACGAGGGAAATATACACGACGTCCAATGGCATGATGAGATAGGCATAGGGCTTCCGGAATGGACCGTTGTCGGGCGACCTGAGCCACTTCTCGAGCGATTTTCGGGTCAGGGCGTTGCCCGTCGACGGAATGTGTCCAGGACGCTCGAGGAAGCGAGCGCTCACATCGGCGCCGAGTTTGCTGGAAAACATGGCTACGATGAACGGCCAGATGATTGCCGCGGCGGCCAGAGTGATAGCGCGCATCGTTCCCTCCCGAAATTCACATAGAACAGCCGGCGCCTTTCAGCGGCGCGGCCGGTTGATCAAGGCATTCGACATTTGAGAATTTGGCTGGCAATCGCTGCGCCGAGCTCCGCACCTGGCGATGCGCTTGAAATCGTCGGAAAAATATCGCTCCAGGCCCAAGGGCTGTGAGGCGACGATGGTGTCGTCATCATCCTCCGGCCGACCGACGCAGGCCTGCCGCAGCATGGCGGTCGTAAGACCCTTGGCGCCCGTGAAATTGGCCCGACTGACAGTGGCACCACACAGATTGGCCCCCGTTAGATCCGCGCGCCTGAAATCGGCACCCCCCAGAGCAGCGTTCTCGAAGTTGACACCGCGGAGATCGGCGTAGCGCAAATCGGTGATGAAGCAGCGATAAGTTTGCCATACGTCCAGCTTGGGAAGCGAGCTGTCTTTCGCCTTCTTCGACTCCGGTGCCGGATCGGTTTCATCGAACCCAATGCTCTCGGCGGTGAACCGCGACGTCACGCGATCCTTTGTCCACCATTTCGAAGTGGCCGGGGAGCCCGGGATGTCCCAATCCGCAAGGCTCGCGCCGCCAAGATCCGCCCCAAAGAGATTGGCGTGCCGAAGACTGACCCGACGCAGTTGGGCTTGCGTCATGACCGAGCACGAAAGGTCGAGCCAACTGAGATCGAAATTGTCTAATCCAAGATTGGCGAGATTCAAGGGCTTGCCGCCGGCACACGACCTGCCGGTGGAGGAAAGGCGGAGTCTTGCCAACGCAGCGCCGCCGAGTTGCTGGATGGCGGCCTGAGCGGCGGGTGGCGGCTCTTCGCGGCGCTCGACGATCGGCCGTTCCCGGGTGGGATCCCCTGCATCGCAGGTACCGGACACCCGCATCCGGTTGCCCTTCGTATGATCGATGACGACGCTCTCCAGAACCGTGACGGCCTGCTGCCTGAGAGTTGGACTCTCCGAGACGAGGTTGGCGATCCGCTGCGCCGCAATCTGCGCGTAAGGCTTGTCGCCAGCCTCAACCAGGCTACGGGTCGCCTCAGCGAACTGCTGGCTCTGCTCGTGATCCAGACGAAGCCTGTAATCTGCATTCCACTGATTGCTCGTGAGCCAGAGTTGGACGGCGCCTGCAATGAAGGTTGCAACAAGCCCGAGCCCGGTCAGGACCTGGTAGGATGTCTGCCGCAGGCGGTCCTGCACCTCAAGCTGCTTGATCTGATCGGCGTCGAAGTGAAGCGGAACCTGTGCACGGGGCGCCGCCCACCAGAACCAGAGAAATGCGCCGAGCAGGAAAGTCGCGATGAAGATGAGAGGCACGATCAGGAAGAACATGACGACGCTCCGCTCGCGGTTACCCGACTCTTTGCAGCCCCTGCCGGATCAATGCCGTCGCCAGTTGCGGCGCCATAGACTCGGCGTTCCAGTCCATGACGGCGACGCCGCCATTCGGTGCAACCAGATGCTTAAGGGCCGACACGAGGTTGCGAGGAGCGTAGGTCGCGTCAGCGCCGCCGATCCTGACGGGCAGGCCCAGGCGCTCGATGGCGCTGACGTGGATCGCCTCTCCGATCGGCTTCGCGTGTCGGTCGAAGCATACGTTCCGTTCGAACGGCCTGGGTGCGACCGGCACCGGCAGATTTCCGATCGACCGGTAGACATATGGCAGGAGCCGATACAGCCCGCGACGCGGTTCGTGCTGAGGCGCCACGATGCAACCATGCTGAACCAGGGGGGGTGCCGGGTCCAACGGGAAGTCGTCGCCGGCAATGTCACGAACGCGCTTGATCATCCAGTCCAGGGTGATGTCGTCGAGCCGATGCGGTCCCGAGCGATCATAGCCGCCGCCGACGTCAGCATGAGCCCCCGCGAACCAGACCTGCTCCACGTTCGCAGGCCGCGCGGTGAAGGGCAGCCGCCGCCAAAGGGTGGCTTCAAATGCCTCGCGGTGCTCGTCGATAGCCAGCGCCTGCAGGCTGTGCTCGCAGATCTCCGATAGGCCGACGTCATGAAAGCCGTACAGGTCGCGATTCTCCCTCCAGAACGCATTCAAGGGAATCCCCAGGGCACCCACGGTGTCGAACACACCGAGCACCTTCACCGGCACACTCCTCGGGCCTGACGAGATCCTCCTCAGTCGGATCTCGTCACGGGGAAGGCGATTTGCCGGATGCGTGCGGTAATATGCCCACAGCAGCGACAGAGCCTTCGCGTCGAATTTGTTGCGGTGGACCAGACCGACGGCCGCCAGACATCCTACTAACGAACGGGCAGTGTAGGAGCCCCGCGAAAAGCCGAAGATGTAGATCTCGTCGTCCTGGTTATAGTGCTGAGCCAGAAAGGTGTAGGCACGGAGAACGTTGTCCGACAGGCCAAGTCCGAGGGCGCCGCCGCTGAACCGGTCCAGGAAGCCACTCGTTCCAACTCCTCGCGCATAGAGGATGACGTTCTCAAGGCCGCCCTGCTTGCCTCCTGTCAGCACGAATGTCTGCTGGCGCACCGCGCCGGAGCTGGTGACATCGCTCGTAGCGCGAGATTTCGCGTTGGAGAGATGCTCCGCAATTCTCTGCCGGAGACGAACTATGTTGGTATCGGCGCCGCCATCATCGGCATCGTTCCACGTGCCGTCCAGCAGCAATATGATCCGCTTCGCCACCCCAGCCCCCCGGCCTGCACCGACAGAACACGCGATCAATCAAGCGATCGTACCCGCCCGCCAGCAACTTGAGGATGCTACACTTGCCCGGACGATGTCCAGCAGGTTCGCCGACACGCCTTTCCGAGGGCCGCTGTTTTGCGTAGCCCTTGGGTAGGCCGGAAACCGAACCAACGAGGATCGCCCCGCCCTTTGTCAGCCGTGGGAACCCGAAAAAACTCGGAAAGATGTGAAGCGGCTCACATCACCGGGGCGAATTAAAGCTTACTCCGTCCTGGCGGATGCAACTCCGGATGGAGATGTCGGATGAAACGCATTATGCTTTCGCTCGTCTCGGCTCTGCTCGTCATCAGTGCGGCCAGCAGCATGCTCAGATCGCACGCACTTTTTCGCTCTGCACAGAGCGGCATGCCAAACATTCAAGAACTGCAAACAGGCCAGGCGGGCACGCTGCCGGAGCAGCAGATCGAAGACCGGTCCGTCCTGTTCGCCAGAGAGCGGACGCAATAGAGCATACCGAACCAACCTGTATCAGCCGTTCTTTTCATTCAGCCGCAGCGGGCGCCCGTTGCGGCTTTTGATCGTTCGGTCCAGTTCGCGCCATCTGCTCGTCGAGCCAAAGCCTGTGATGTTCGCGCGCCCAGTTGAGGTCGACCTCACCCGAGCCCATGGCCTCGAAGGCTCCCTCCATCCCGATCGTGCCGATGTAAACATGCGCGATCATTGCGGCCACGAACAGTACAGCCACCACGGAGTGGATGATCTGGGCCATCTGCATGCCTTCGATGCCACTCATGTAGAACGGGAACATCAGCGCGTATCCCGTTGCGGCAACGAGGCCGCCGCCGATCACGACGATCCAGTAGATCATCTTCTGGCCGGCATTGAAGCGATTGGCCGGCGGATGATCATGCCCGACAATGCCTCCTCCCCGCTTGATCCAGGCAACGTCCACCTTGTTCGGGATATTTCCCGCGATCCACATCAGGAAGATCAGGATGACGCCGATGGTGAACGGGAAGCTCAGATAGTTGTGGGCATACTTCGCCCATTGCGACCACTCGGAGAAGGCTTCAAACCCCATCAGAGGCAATAGCAGCGGCCGCCCGAAGGTGATGTTCAGACCCGAGATGGCGAGGATGATGAAGCAGGTGGCCGTCATCCAATGCACGAAACGCTCAAAAACGGTGAAGCGCACGATCGTGCGTCCCGATCGCCCGCTTTCGAGCCGCACCATGCCACGGGTGAGATAGAAGATCACGAGCACAGCCAACATGCCGACAATCGCAACGCCACCGATCCAGCGCAGCGTGACATTGCGAAACTCCCGCCACTCGCGCCCCTGCGGTTGCTCGAGCACGCCCGACCTCTGATCCGGAATGCTGACACGGCCCTGGATCCGGTTGAGTTCCTGCAGCAGTTGCTGCTCCTTGACAGAGCTCGCGGTCGGGTTCACCTGCTGGGCACTCGCAGGAACCGCCGTGAGCACCAGAAGCAGCGCACATACACCAAACAGCAAGCTTGCAAATCTTCCAAATGACGCCATCTGCGCCTCCCGTATCGCGTCCTTCTGCCGTCCGCGTCAGGACTCGATCGTCTCGCGATACGCGGTCTTCCAGCCCCACGCGCCGGAGCCGTAACCGCGCTTCATCACGCGTTCCTTGTAAATCTGAGCAATGATCTCTCCGTCGCCGGCGAGCAGCGACTTGGTCGAGCACATCTCGGCACACAGCGGCAGCTTGCCCTCCGCCAGCCGGTTCGCGCCGTATTTCTCGTATTCCTCCTTGCTGCCGTCGGCCTCGGGGCCGCCGGCGCAGTAGGTGCATTTGTCCATCTTGCCGCGCGAGCCGAAGTTGCCGACCTTGGGATATTGCGGCGCGCCGAAAGGACAGGCGTAGAAGCAATAGCCGCAGCCGATGCAGAGGTCCTTGGAGTGCAGCACCACGCCGTCGGCGGTGGTGTAGAAGCAGTTGACGGGGCACACGGCCGCGCAGGGCGCGTCGGTACAGTGCATGCAGGCCATCGAGATCGAGCGCTCGCCGGGCTTGCCGTCATTGATGGTGACCACGCGGCGCCTGTTGATACCCCAGGGCACCTCATGCTCGTTCTTGCAGGCGGTGACGCAGGCATTGCATTCGATGCAACGGTCGGCGTCGCAGAGGAATTTCATACGTGCCATCGTCGTTGCTCCCTATACCGCCGCGATCTGGCAAAGCGTGACCTTGGGCTCCTGCATGCCCGTCGCGGGATCATATCCGTAGGTCGTGATGGTGTTGGCGCTTTCGCCGAGCACGATCGGATCGGTCCCCTTCGGGTAGGCGCTGCGAAGATCCTTGCCTCCCAGCCAGCCGCCGAAATGGAAGGGCATCCAGGCGACGCCCTTGCCGACACGCTCGGTGACGAGCGCCTTCATCCGCGCCCTGGAATTGTTCTCGGCACCCGTGACCCAGACCCAGCCGCCGTCCTTGACGCCGCGATCAGCGGCATCGGCCGGATTGATCTCGATGAACATGTCCTGCTGAAGCTCGGCAAGCCACGGATTGGTGCGCGTCTCCTCGCCGCCGCCCTCGTACTCGACCAGACGGCCCGAGGAAAGGATGAGCGGGAACTGCTTGGCGATCCCCTTCTCCACGGCTGCCTTCTGCACCGAGAAGCCGATGTTGGGCATGCGGAACTGCTTGGCATCGGGCAGCGTCGGATATTTCTCGACGAGGTCGACACGTGGCGTGTAGATCGGCTCGCGATGGACCGGAATCGGATCAGGCAGGCCGAAGGCGTTCATCCGCGCCTTGCCGTTGCCATACGGCACGCAACCGTGTTTGAGCGCGACCCGGTGGATGCCGCCTGAGAGATCGAGCGACCACGACACCGAATCCGGATTGGCCGGATTGACCTTCATGATCGTCGCCATTTCGGCTTCGGTCAGATCCGTGTCCCAGCCAAGCTTCTTCAGGCTCGCCAAGGTGAATTCGGGATAGCCGTCCTGGATCTCGGAATCCTTGGAGTAGGATTTGTCGGCCAGCAGGCTGACCTTGCGCGTGGTGCCGTCGGGCAGCTTCTCCTCGCGCTCGATGCCGAAGCGCGGCCGGAACGTGCCGCCGCCGTCCATCACCGCGAGATTGGTGTTGTAGAGCAACGGCGTGCCGGGATGCCGGACTTCCGGCGAGCCCCAGCACGGCCACGGCAGGCCGTAATAATCGCCGCCGACCTCGGGATCGTCTTTGGGCGCACGCATCGTCAGCATGTCGAACTTGGCCTGGTTCTTCATGTGCGCCTTGAGCCGCTCGGGCGATTGCCCGCAATAGCCCGTCGACCAGCTGCCGCGGTTCATCTCGCGCAGCACATCTTCCGCTTCAGGCAGATTGTTCTCGACCTTGATTTTCTTGAACATCTGGTCAGCGAAGCCGAGCTTCCTGGCCATCAGGTAGATGACCTCGAGGTCGTCCTTCGATTCGAAGATCGGTTTGACGATCTGCTCGCCCCATTGCAGTGAGCGGTTCGAAGCGACGCGCGATCCCTTGCACTCGAATTGCGTGGCCACCGGAAGAATGTAGACACCCTCCTTGCGCCCGGCTTCGACCGCCAGCGATGCCCAGGTCGTCGGATGCGGATCGGCAATGACAAGCAGGTCAAGCGCCTTCAGGCCTTTGAGAGACTCCGGAATGCGCGTGATGCTATTGCTGGCGTGTCCCTGAACGAACACCGCCCGCACATTGTCCTTCTGAGCGACCTGCTCCTTCGGCAACGTCACCGCCTCGAACCAGCGGGTGAGCGGAATGCCGGGAGTTTCCATGATCTGCTTGGAATCGAAGCGCGACTTCAAGAACTCGTAGTCAACGTCCCAGACCCGCGACCAATGCTTCCACGCTCCCTCGGCGAGGCCGTAGTAGAATGGCAGTGTCACGATATCGAGCCCAACGTCGGTCGCGCCCTGCACATTGTCGTGGCCGCGGAAGATGTTGGCGCCCATGCCCGGTCCACCGACATTGCCGGTCAAGAGCAGCAGGATGCAACTCGCCCGCACATTGGCGGTGCCGACGGTCTTCTGGGTCTGCCCCATGGCCCAGATCAGCGTCGACGGCTTCTCGGTCGCGAACAACTTGGCGACCCGCTTGAGCTGTTCGCCGGGAATGCCGGTGACACGCTCGACCTCTTGCGGATTCCATTTCTCCACTTCCTTGCGGAGATCGTCGAAGCCGTAGACGCGCTGCCTGATGAATTCCTTGTCCTCCCAGCCGTTCTGGAGAATGTGCCACATCATGCCGTAGAGCACCGGAATGTCGGTGCCCGGACGCATCCGCACGTATTCCGTCGCGTGCGCAGCGGTGCGCGTCATGCGCGGGTCGATGACGATGAAGTTGGCCTTTTGCAGCTCCTTGCCCTCGAGCAGATGCTGCAGCGAAACCGGATGCGCCTCGGCCGGATTGCCGCCCATGATCATCTGGGTCTTGGCATTGCGGATATCGTTGTAGCTGTTGGTCATCGCGCCGTAGCCCCAGGTGTTGGCGACGCCGGTGACGGTGGTCGAATGACAGATACGTGCCTGATGGTCGGTGTTGTTGGTGCCCCAGAACGCCCCGAGCTTGCGGAACAGATATGAGCCTTCATTGGTCATCTTGGCCGATCCGAGCCAATAAACGGAATCGGGTCCCGACTTTTCGCGAACCTCGAGGATCTTGTCGCCGATCTCGTTGATCGCGGTCTCCCAGGAGACGCGCGTCCATTGCCCGTTCACGAGCTTCATCGGATAGCGCAACCGCCGCTCGCTATGCACCAGCTCGCGTACGGAAGCACCCTTCGCGCAATGCGATCCGCGATTGATGGGGGACTCCCAGGTCGGCTCCTGGCCGATCCAGACCCCGTTCAACACTTCCGCTGTCACCGTACAACCGACCGAACAATGCGTGCAGATGCTTTTCTTCACGGTGGCACCGGCGGCCAGCGGACCGGCCACGGCGGCCTCCGCCTTGCGCACGCCGGAAACCGGCATGGAGCCGAGTGCCGCGAGCGTGCCAGCCGCAAGACCGGACCTTTGCAGGAAGGCGCGGCGATCGAGACCGCGGGTCTGACTTGCCAGGGTGTCCGCGACCGAACCACGGCGCTCGGATCCGGAATGCTGATCTGTTCGCTTGATAAGCACGGCAGCCTCCCTCAGGCGGGATAGCGGTTGACGCGGTAATAGGCCTTCACGTGATCGGTTTCCTTGTAGCGCGCCTTGCGCTTCTCATCGCTGTTCTCGCTGTCGGCTTGCGCAGAGCCGACGAGCGGCGTCGCCAGCGTGGCGCCAGCGCCTACCGTGCCGATGCCAACCTTGCGGAGAAAGTCGCGCCGTCCAACGATCGCTTTTTTTTCATCGCTCATCGCATCTCTCCCGGACCACCCTTGGCTTAGTCACTTGGCTTGGTCACTTGGCGAACGAAAATCCTCGTCTCTCGATTTCGATAAACAGGCGGCCGAGCGTGCCGACCGTGCGATAGAACCTTGCGCTCGCCGCGTGTTCCATGTCCGCAAACAGACGTCCCATCCAGGATGAAACGTGTTTATCGAACAGCGCACGCTGCGCAGCGAACGGCGCTTCCAAGCGGCCGTCAGCCATTCCGGCCATGATTTCGCAGAGGATGGCGGCATGATCCTCGGGTTCGGTATTGCCCTCGGCGCGCGCGATGCCGAGCGCCGAGAGATCGGTTCGCAAACGTGACAGCGGCCGTTCGTTGAGGAAGCCGGTCAAATAGTAGGAGGCGTAAGGCAGCAACTCGCCGCGGCCGAGGCCGACGAAGAGGTCGAAATATTCGCGCTCAACCTGAGCTGCGCTCGCGCGCGAAGCGGCTTCCGCCAAGCCGGCGTGAGCCTGACCGAGCGGGGTCACATCTCCGCTCAAACCGGCAAGCCGGTCGAGCAGGCTCTTCGACGGCGCCGCCGCGAGCAAGACGGCGAGAAGGCCATATTCCTGCGCCCGCGCGATATCGATCGGATCGATGCTGTCTCGCGCTACCGTGCGCTCGTGATGTTGATCAGGATAGAGATCAGGCCGCAGCTCGGCGCGGGGAACGCCCGTTGCCGCTTCCACCGCCATTACCCGCTGGGCGGGTATCTTGCTCCAGTTCGAAACCGAGGGCTGGCTGATGCTTATTTTGCGCGCAAGGTGGGCCACGCCGCCTGCGGCGTTAATGGCACGATCAAGCCCGGCGTCACGCATAGGGACCTCCTTGCACGAGACCCGAGTGACTGATTTTGCTTGCGTAACAAAGCGCTAGCGAAGCGTAGACCTGGTTCCGCAGGCGGTCAATTGCCGACCCATAGGTTAAGGCTATAGCCTTTGGTCGCAACCCTAGCGAGGCAGGGCACCGCCGTGTGTGCGGCGCCGAACAGTGCTGGCTTCCATCGTCGGTTGCGATGCAGCGGAAGTCGCGATCTCCGTGAGGACAGCTTCATCAGGCTTCTCTGTAAGCACGGCGGAGTGCACAACATCCGCGTTCGGAACATCCGAGAACTCCTGCAACTGCGTCGGCACGTCAGCCTGCGCCTCTGCGGCGTTACGCAGGCCGCCGACGATCCGGTCGACCCAGGCGCTCAGCTCAGCCTGCGAGCAATCGAGCGGTCCGAACCCCGGCATGGCAGTCGGATCGTTGAAGTCCCAGGCGTTCTCGGCTAGTCCCACGAAATCGCGGATCGCCGGATCGGCCGTCCAGGCGCGGCGAAGAGCCAGATGCATCAAGTCCTGCGGAACACCTTTGCGCAGGAACGCGGTGATGTCGGTCCCCGCCGCGATCGCATCGATCGACGGCAAGCTGGCGAGATCCACCTCCGGTTCGGCCTCGGCCGCCGGAGATGGTCCCGCGGCTTCATCGGCCGGCCCGGCTATTTCCGCTGGCGGAGCATTCGGTTTTGACCCGCGCTTAAGGCGCGACCAACGTGCGAGAAACTCTTCCTCAGTCATTCATGCCCGCCTTCATCCTGCCGACGCGCCAGGGCCTCCGGATCGGCGCGCCGTCGCTCGCGTTTGACGAACTCTCTCTCGACGTGGTGTTCGGCAACGAAGCATTCAATCACCTCGCGGACCACCTCGGGCATCGGCACGGCTTCAACCAGATTGTCAGCGGCCTCGGTAAACCCCTCTCCTTCCGCGGGATCAGCGGTCGCGGCGGCGATGCCATAAGGCCAGTCTCCCTCGGATGGGCTCAAGACCACCCAGATGCTCGGCGTTCCGGAGGCAATATTGTCGCGGTAACGCGCGGTTTCCGACACGTACAGGTCAACCGTTGCGCTGCCGGCATAAAACAAGGTGTTGCCCTCCTGCTCGCGCAAGATTGTCCAGGGCTTCGTATTCGGTTCGTCCGGCAACACGGCGGCGCTCCGCCAGATGAAATCTACCCAAGGCGACTCCGCCTTGCGCCGTTCGACGACGATGCCGACGGGGATACGCAGGATTGGCAGGGCAGCGCTCATGAGATGGTCTCCAGGCGCCTGATCGGGAGTCCCGTCAGCAGATTCTGCGGTTTCATGCGGAGCTTCTGATCCGCTGTCGTCGCCAGGATCAGATAGACCGGCTCGCCCTGCAAGGTCTCCATGGCGAGCCGAGAATCCGCAAAGGTCAGGCGAAACAGCGAAAGCACGCGCCCTGCGCTGGGCTCGTCAAGTTCCTCGCCGTGCCAAAGCCGATCGCCCAGCTTGGTGGCGTCAGCGTCCAACCCGATATACCAGGTCAGCTTCACCTCGCATCGTTCCGTCAGCGGTTCAATGGCAACATCGATCCCGAGCAGATGGGAGACCCAGCGTGTCATGGCCTGCGCCAGCGCGCGCGCCCCTCGCCCACCCGCGGTGAGATCGAGGGCCATATCGAACTGGTCGCTGCGGTCCCAATAGCTCTCGGCATTGTCCTCGCTCAAAACGTCGAGCTGCGCGTCCGTCTTGGTGCCCAGCATCGAGATCAGCGACAAGATAGGCGTCGGGCTGCGACCGCCGACGACCTCTTCATCGCCAAGCAGCAACGCCTGTTCATGCGGTAGGATGCGCTGCGGCCGAAAAAACAGCTCGGCGGCGCGCAGCACGAACGGATCGTCGGTGTCATCAAGCGCATTGCGCAAGATCACGTGCACGAGCTGATCGATGAACAGCGGCGGCAGCTCGCTTGACCGCGAGCGCAGGGCCGCGAGATACGCAGCTTCGAGCGTCGGGTGCCGCAACACGAGATCGCGAAACCCCAGTACCAAGCGCCAGTTCTCCCGCGCGTCCTCATCGGCGATCGCAGCGACCTCGTCGGCTACGACCACCCGGCGCGGATCTGCAAGCATCTCACGATGCAGTCTTCGTTCGACCGGACACGCGTCCTTCGGGGGCATCAGCTCGGGGCGGACAAAATAAGCCTTCAGGAATTCGTCGGTGACGCAAAGCCCGCCGCTCTCGTCGCGATCGAGCAGATGATGGCCGCATGCGATCCAGAAATCACTCATCCTCGACTTCCATGAACGAGAATGCCTTGCCATGCCGCTGCCCTTCCCGCAGTTGCAGCTTGCGGAAGACCTCGTGGACTTCGCCGTCGCGCCCCGAGCGGTGGACCGCAATCAGCGAGCTGATCGGATGCGTGCAGAGCGACTGCGCAAACGTGACTTCCTCTTCCGCAGCGGTCCTCGCAATTGCCATGTCCGGTGCGCCGAAGAGATCCACGAGTTGGCTGGCAAGCAGTTCGATCAGCGCCTGGCAATCATCCTCAGTCGCCGGAACAATCTGCGCCAGCGTCGACCACCCCCAGGAGCGCACGCCGAGAAAGCCGCTGCGGAAGGCGGCCCGCGCCTTTCCGCTCAGTTTCGCCGGATCCTGATCGCAGAAGCGGAAGGCGCCCGAGACCGCCCATTCGCCTGAGATTGCCGGCGCGTCGAACACGAAGGTGTCGGAGGCATCGAGCGCGATGGTGCGCAGAAGTTTCACCGCCTTTTTCACGACCGGGGCCCTCCGAGCTTTGGATCGAGCCAGGATGGCGTGGCGAGCGCTTTCACGAGGTCTGCCCGCTCGGTCGTGTCACGACCGATGCGGCGCGTGAGCAGATCACCGCGATCGTCGATGCGTCGAACCGCCTGCCGCTCGCGAGGGATGCGGTTGAGATATTCGCGCGCGACGCTGTCAAATCCATCGACCTGCCAGCTATCGGTCGCCCGCATCAGGTGCCGCGCAAAGCTCTCGGTCACCTGCACCGCGCCGGCCTCGCCAAACCCTTCCTCATCAAGGGCCGAGGCGAGCGGATGAACTCCTGGATCGTGATCGTTCATCATGACTGTCCGGAGCATGGCCCCGAAGACGAGCCAGTCCGGCGGCTCATCCTCGTCCGCGGACGCGGGCCACCCCAGCCGTCCCCCGCCGACCAGCCCGCCGTCAATCCTCACCGCATCAGGCCAATCGATCGCAACCGCCTTGGTCGGCGGCGCATAGGCACGCAGGGCGTCCGTCAGGGCGACCATGCCGGCGTAGAAGGCGCGGCGCGCGGTGATCAGCGGCTCGGCCGGCTCCAGCACCACCGCGAACTCGGCCAGATCAAACCGTCCGACATAGACTAGCGTGCCGGCACCGCTTTCGGGTGCAATGCGGCATGCATGAGCAAAGGCATCTCCGCTCTCGCGCAACCGGACCAAAGTAAAGGGTGGCGGCAATTGGATCGGTTCCGCCATGGAAGCGTGGCTGGTTGGGATCGACCGCAGGCCGTCCTCCACTTTCCCTTTTTTCCCAATTGACAATATTTATACGAGGCAAAGGATGAGCGCGAGCCCACCATTCGTCGCCTTCTCGGGAGGGATGAACCTGGAGCAGCCAGCGAAGACCATCCTGATTTGCTCGTGCGAAGACACGATGCGGCTCGATACGGCTGCCATCAAGCGCGGATGCGGTAATAGCGACATCAAGAGCTTTCGTCACTTGTGCGGCGCCGAGCTCGACCACTTTCGCGCAGGCGCAAAGGCAGCGGGCCCGCTGACCGTTGCCTGCACGTATCGGCAATCCTTGTTTGCGGAGGAAGCCGGCGAGCGTTGCGCGCCCATCGCTTTCGCGAACATTCGCGAGACGGCAGGCTGGTCGACCGAAGGCGCGCAAGCGGGCCCCAAAATGGCGGCGCTGCTCGCAGCGAGCGCCGTGCAGGCACCCGATTATCCGCTGGTCACGCTTGCGAGCGACGGGGTCATCCTGATCTATGGCCGGGATCAGACGGCGATCGAAGCCGGGCGGCTACTTTCGGATCATCTCGATGTGACGGTCATGTTGAGGGAGCCTGGCGAGACCATATCGCCTTTGGCAACGCCCTTCCCGGTCGTGAAGGGAACGATCCGGAACGCCAGAGGACATTTTGGCGGTTTCGAGCTCACGATCGACGAATACGCTCGTCCGCGTCCCTCCTCGCGCGATCACTACGTCTTTGAACCTCCACGCAGCGGCGCCACCTCGCATTGCGACATCGTCCTTGACCTATCGGGAGAGAGACCGCTGTTTCCGGCGCATGACCTGCGCGACGGTTACCTGCGGGCCGACCCAAAGGACCCGGGCGCCATGCTCCGCGCCGTCCTGAGCGCGCGCGATCTCGTCGGACGTTTCGACAAGCCAAAATATATCGAATTCACGCCCCACCTTTGCGCCCATTCGCGCTCGAACCTGACCGGCTGCCATCGCTGTCTCGATTTATGTCCCACGAGTGCGATCACACCGGCTGGTGATCACGTCGCCATCAATGCGGAAATTTGCGCCGGCTGCGGCCAATGTGCCGCCGCCTGTCCGACCGGCGCGGCGTCCTACGCGTTGCCGCCTGCGGACACCCAGCTTCAGACCATCCGCGCCATGCTGCTCGCCTACGACCGGGCCGGCGGATCGAACCCGGTCCTGTTGCTGCACGAGGGCCAGCATGGCACGCCGCTGATCGACGCGCTCGCCCGTCACGGCGATGGTCTGCCTGCGCAAGTCATCCCTCTTGCCGTCAATGAGGTGACGCAGGTTGGGATTGAGGCTGTCATCGGTGCTTTTGCCTACGGAGCAGCCGCGTTCCGGTTTTTGCTCCGCGGCAAGCCGCGGCATGACGTGACCGGGCTGAGGCAAACAATCGACATGGCAGTGACCATCCTTGCCGGCCTCGGATTTGAAGGGCGCCGGGTGGCTGCGATCGAAACCGACGATCCGGATGCCTTGCTGGAGCAGTTGCGAGGCATCGAGAGACTTGCTGCGGTGAAGCCCCCGGCGACGTTCAAGACAATCGGCAAGCGGCGCGACCTGCTTCGCTTCGCGCTCGGCGAACTGCATCGCCTTGCGCCGAAGCCGGTTGACGTCATCGCCCTGCCCCAGGGCGCTCCGATTGGCGCGGTGAACGTTGATACCGGGGGATGCACGCTGTGCCTGTCCTGCGTTTCCGTCTGCCCGACCGGCGCGCTCCGCGACGATCCTGACCGCCCGGTGCTCAAGTTCGTCGAAGATGCCTGTGTGCAATGCGGCCTCTGCCAGAGCACTTGTCCCGAGAGGGTCATTACGCTGAAGCCCCAGATCAATTTCCACGCCGGCCGCGCGCCCGCGATTGTGATCAAGGAGGAAGAGCCTGCGCTTTGCGTCCGCTGCGGCACGGCGTTCGGCGTGAAGAGCACGATTGACCGCATCGCGGCCAAGCTCGAGGGCCGGCATTGGATGTATCCGGCCGGCGACAAGCGCCTCGACGCCATCAGGATGTGCGCGGATTGCCGCGTGATCGTGATGAGTGAACAGCAGTTCGATCCGTTCGAGGGCGTGCCGGAACGCGAGCCGCCCCGAACCACTGATGATTATTTGCGCCGGCCGGACACCAAGACCTGAGCGCGAACGCCCGCTCGGTGGGGTTGGAGCCCTCACCTATTGCGAGGTCGCCCGGGCCAGGAAGTCGGTCAATGCGCGGCGGTCTTCTGCCGATCCGATGCGCTGCTCCGGCATCTTCGTTCCCGGCGTGTAGGCGTTGGGCCCGACTTCAAACAGCTTTGCGACGGTCTCGGGGGTCCAGACGATATCCATCGTCTTGAGCGCCTCGGAAAACCGATAGCCGGGGAGCGAGGCGATTTTCCGGCCGAACAATCCGGCAAGCGTCGGCCCCGCACGTTGCGCCTCCTTGGCCGACAGCGTGTGACAGGCAACGCAGGCGCGAAAGATTTCGGCGCCATGATCGCCCGCATAGGCGGCCAGCGGACCCGAAGATGTCCCGAGCAGGTTTGAACCGACCGGCTCACCGCTCTGCAGATTCCAACGCCGGATCTTTCCGTCCGCACCTCCGGTCACGATCGTTGCTGCATCATGTAGGAAGACGACAGACCAGACCGGGAAGCTGGGCCCCACGAGTGTCCTCAACACACTCCGGGACTTACGCTCCACAATGGCAACCGTGCCGCCGATGCCTGCGGCGGCGATCAGCGTCCCATCGTCTGAAAGCGCCAAGCCGACGATCGGTGCCGAGCCTGCGGCCACCTCGCCGACCGGCTTTCCGTCCGTCGTCAGCATGCGCAGCTTGCCGTCCGCCCCTGCCGCGACGATCTCGCCATCGGGCGCGATGGCGACCGCGTTCAATGGCGCCGGCAGTTCCACCGTTTCAGGTCGGCCTTCCGGCAAGCGCCAGATACACAAAGCACGATCGTAGCCGACGCTCACGAGGGACATGCCGTCCGGAGCGAAGGCCACACCGTTCACATTCTGCGTGTGGCCTTGAAACACGCGGGACGCACCATCGGCCAGGGACCAGAGCCGCACGCTGTGGTCCCACGACGCCGAGGCGAGCGTCGATCCGTCCGGCGCCACGGCGAGTGCCACGACCGGACCGCTATGTCCTTCCAGGACTTGATCGGGCTGCTGGCGGCCTGCCGTCCAGACCGCAAGCCGAGCGTCGGCCCCCGCGGTGATCATGCGGCCGTCCTGGAGGAACGCAACGGCGTTGACGGCAGCCGCATGATACCGCAGCACCTCGCCCGCCGCGTCGGTCTGCAGCGACCAGCGGATGGCGGACGTATCGAAGCTGCCCGACAACAGGCTGTCGCCGTCAGCCGAAACAGCGAGCGCCCGGACGGGGCCGCCGTGGCCCGCAAGCTGCGCGTGCGCCGCTGACGCAGCGACAATCTCGAGGAGGGCTGCAATGGCCCAGGCGCACCAAGCCCATCTCATCAATCTCTGCCGAACATGGTCACGTCCACGGCTGCGCTGAAATAAAGCTCCGCGGCACCACGTCTACTTCTCCGGTGCCACGACCTTCTTGGACGAGCCCTCGGGCGCCGCCTGCATCCCGGCTGGGCTCTGGCCTTGCGGGCTTTCGGCGGGCGCGCCGCCCGAGCCTGTATTGATCGGGCCCGTCCAACCCTGTGGCTGCGGTTGGCCCTTCTCTTCGGGCTGGGTCTGTGTCGCAGGCGGCCCTGTCTGTCCGGACTGGGCGAGCGCACTGTCGAAGGCTGCGACCGCTGCCAGGCATAGGATGGATGTCAGTGCCTTCACGGCGAATCCTCCTTTGGAGCCCGAGCTTCAACGAGCAAGGATCGATATCCGTTCCTCAGCGTGCGCTGCGTCAGTTCGCCCGTCGTCGGCATTCTTCCCTTGAATGCCTGCGGCGCGAGTCCTAGCATTGGTTCGTCACGTCTTTGCTCGTCATGTCAAGGAAAACGGCATGCAGGAGCAGTCGAGGCCATTGCTGCGGGTGATCTCATGGCTACGCGCCGTGCGCGTGCACTTGATTGCCCCAGATCCAGCCGCACGGGAAGCCTCGCCTCTCCTCATCCTCACGGTCGTCGTGCTTGCGCTGCTCCTCGCCATATTGGAAGTGGAATTGCACAGCGCCGACCTTCAATCGTTGGGCTTGATCGGCGATGCATTTCCAATCGACCCGGTTTTCAAGAGCCCCTAGAGTCGGCAGGAACGGCGGGCGAAGTCTGGATTGTTCGTCACGACTGCCCGCAGGAAGCGGCATCGTAAGATGCGTGCGGATTGAAAGTGATGGAGTTTGGCATGAAGGCTTTTCTGCTCGGCTGCGCCGCAGCCATTGTGATCGCAATTGCGGCGATGGCGGTCCTGGATCAGGTACAGGAGCCCGTTGCCCAGGCGTTTGCCACAACCGGTGTGCGCTTGTAAGACCGCCCCCGAAAGAGAGAGACGGCGGGGCCGCCGCTTGCGACAACGTGATCGGTTGTTGGAGCATTGATCGCGCCTAGGGCGGAATGCGTCAGGAATTCCACCTTGAAGTTGTCCGCGTCATCTGCCGGACTGGCGATTCTTGCTTCTCACTTCCTTCCATCGCCTCAACTCTCCAAGCCTGAGCTTGGGAAGTCGGCCGGGAATTGGCGCGAGTGCCTGCCTGAACCGATCAGAGATCCGTGAAGTATGGGCGGCAACGCCTGTATCAGCAAAACGGTGCTTCCGCCTAATACGCTCGCCCCGGCCACGAGCAGGGACAGGACGCGTTCCCAAATCTTTTCGTTGCCGGCGACGTTATGAGTTTGGCATCCGTGTGCACCCGCATGAGCGGCATTGTGATTTTCGATGGGCCCACCGTGGATGCTAGTCCGCCACCCTGATCACGACCTTGCCCTTTGCGCGCCCGGTCTCGACATAGGCGAGCGCATCGC
Organism: Bradyrhizobium sp. SHOUNA76; assembly: GCF_023006445.1. Classification (NCBI taxonomy): domain Bacteria; kingdom Pseudomonadati; phylum Pseudomonadota; class Alphaproteobacteria; order Hyphomicrobiales; family Nitrobacteraceae; genus Bradyrhizobium; species Bradyrhizobium sp. SHOUNA76. Next base: position 4,401 of record NZ_JALBHA010000018.1, on the reverse strand, counting down.
CGGTTTTTTCGAACGGGAACACTTTGTCCACGACCGGACGGATCACGCCGGATTCGATCAGGGACGTGATTTCGCTCAGCTGCTGCCCCTGCGCGCGCATGAACAGGAATGAGAAGCGAACACCAAGGCTCCTGGCTTTCTTCCGCACACTACGGCTCAGCAAGCGCATCACCAATTTCAGGAAGAGGTTCATGCCCTGCTCCCTGGCGAATTCGGGGTCGGGCGGCCCGGAGATCGAGATGAGCAGGCCGTCCGGCTTGAGCACGCGCAGAGATTTTTCAAGCGTCTTGGCATCCTGGCTGTGCAGGACCAGATCGTAGCCCGACAAGACCTTCTCGAAATCCTGCGTCTTGTAGTCGATGACCAGGTCCGCGCCGAGACTCTTGACCAGCTCGACATTCTTCGCGCTCGTCGTCGTCGCAACGGTCGCACCGAGATGCTTGGCGAGCTGGATCGCGAAAGTCCCCACGCCACCGGAGCCAGCCTGGATGAAGACCTTCTGGCCAGGCTTCAGCTTGCCCACCTCGACCAGCGCCTGCCAGGCGGTCAGTCCCACCAGCGGGATGGAGGCGGCTTCTTCCATGCTGATGTTCGTGGGCTTCGGCGCCACGTCGGCTTCGTTCATCGCAATGAATTCGGCGAATGTTCCGATCCGATGATCGCGCGGCCGTGCGTAGACCTCGTCGCCCGCCTTGAACCGCCTGACATTGCGGCCAACCCTGACGACTGTCCCGGCAACATCGTGGCCCAGAGTGAAAGGCGGACGATACGGCAGGATGAGCTTGAATTCTCCATCCCTGAGCTTGGAGTCCAGAACGTTCACAGCAGTTGCGTGAACCCGAACCAGGACATCATCGTCCCGCAGCTCCGGTTCTGGCATGGTTGCCAAGCGCAGAGCGCCTTTCTTCTTGTATTTGTCGACAACGAATGCCTTCATGATGTCATCTCCAATTTGAGATTTGGTCCCGGCGTCAGGCGTCGAGGAAGGACAGCGCCTTCGGCACGAAATCGGCGTGGTTCTGGAAAATCCCGCCATGCCCGGCATCTTCGTAGATGACCAGTTGTGCGCCCGGGATACGCCGTGCCATGTCGGTGCTGTTTGCGGTCGGCACCATGATGTCGTTATCGCCATTCGCGATGAGGACAGGGATGCGGAGGCTGCCGAGATCCTGAGGCGCCTGCTGGCCCCAGCCCTTAATCGCCTTGAGTTGCCGCAACAGGGCCTCTGGCGTGGCTCCTTTGTCCCGATCTACCTTGCGCTCCTTCAACCTTGCCAGAAAGGCCTTTGCGGCCCGGCGGCCATTGGCCGTGGAGGTGAAGAACAGGTAGAATTTCGGGTCTCGCAAGGTGAGCAAGCCCTTGATCATCAGCGGCCAGGACACCGGCCCAACCTTCTCGATACCTTTGCCGCCTGCCGGGCCCGTGCCGGTCAGAATCAGCTTTCGCACGAGACCCGGCGCCTTCAGCGCGATGTCCTGGGCCACGAAGCCGCCGAGGGAAAAGCCGAGCAGATCGACTTTTTCGAAGCCCAGCGCGGCGATCAGAGCAATCGTATCTTGTGCCATTTCGCCGACGGTAACAGGCGCTTTCCCGCTTGAAGCGCCGATACCTCGGTAATCGATCGCGATGACGCGATGCCTGGTGGCGAGCCCATCGACGATCGGTGGATCGAAATTGTCGAGAACCGCGCCCCAATGGTTGAGAAGGATCAATGGCACGCCAGTGCGCGGACCGATGTCGCGATAGGCGAAGGTTGTTCCTGCAGCACTGATCGAAAGATTTGGCGCATCCACGTAGCGCAGTACCGATCCGGCGTGGCAGACATAATTAGACATCACTTACTCCATAGTTCGGCTGAAACCGGGTCCCAATGATGGAAGGGACATCGGTCGGATGGCGCGCCTCTTCCTTTGCTCGCCACCAGATGCACTTGCTGATCGCTCCGGAGCGCTGGCGCCGACGCGAGCCCAATGCTGGCGGAAGCACCCGGGATCAGCGCAATGCCGCGTTCTGTCTTGCTCGGCTCCGGCTTCTCAATTTGCTGTGGAACACCGACGCTCGATCTGTTACTATCAATTTAGTACCAAGTCACTACTAAAACGAGACTGACATGAAAAAACTTTCGACCCAGCCCTGCATGATCGCCCGGAGCTTGGCGCTGGTCGGGGACGCATGGAGCATGCTGATCATGCGGGACGCCCATGGGGGGCTGACCCGCTTCGACGACTTTCGTAAGAGTCTCGGTATCGCGCCGACGATGCTGACGGGGCGGCTTTCAGCCCTGGTTGACGAAGGGTTGCTGGAGAAACGTCGCTATTCAGCGCGTCCGCCACGGGACGAATATGTTTTGACGGAAGCCGGGCACGACTTCCTGCCGGTGCTCTTCGCGATTGGCGCGTGGGGACGCAAGCATCGTGGCGGAGGCAAGGTTATCCGGTTTTTCGACGCCGAGAATGGAACAGAGATTGATCCCCTTACCATCGACCGCGCGACCGGCGCTCCGATCGGAACACGTCCTATTCGTATCATCGCACCCGAATGAGCAACCCTCTTGGCATCTCCATCTTGTGCGGTTTGGCCGCGCTACCCCAGTAGACTCGGCACTTAGGCGGCGGCCGCCAAGACACTTCTTGGAAAGTGTCAACCTACTTCAACGTCGCCGTTGAGCGTGACTTTGACGCGGTAGAAAGGCATCTGGCCGGGGACCTTGTCGGCGGAGAGCTCACCATCATAAACCCGCGATGTCCGCTTAGCCGCCAACAGCGGCGTACAAGCGGACACTGCACGAGGTCCGATAAGGGGGCCAGAAGCGGACGTTCGCGATTTGGAGCAGGCCGCCAACTGATCGCCTAACCTTGCTCATTTGATGAGGAGTTTCCGTGCATCTTCCGCCGCTCGATCCAGGCGTATGCGGCGCTTCCCTTGGCCTAGTTCTTCACGATATTGACTAAGAGAGAAAACACTGAGTTCTTTGACGGTCACCGCCCCAGCAGCGCGCGGAATCTCGAAAGTAACAACCGACCGGTCATCGATGAGCACGGTGTATATGTCTTCGTATTGCTCTTGAATGTGATTTAGGACGTGAAAGACCGTACCGCGTTCGCCGTTGGCCGCCATGAGGCCTATTAAATCGGCGTCTCGACTACTTTCATGCGGCTGCAAGATGCGAGACTTGTATTTGTCGTGGAGCCGTTGCGGTGACATCCGTCTAACCCTTCCCACCACGCTAACGTTCGGTAGATCTCGCATCAGTTCAAGGCAGTCGCCTTGGCGCAAATCAAATTCATTGTCATTCATAAATTGGGGCCACGTGGGTTCGTGGCTGTGATGATGTTGTCGCGAATTATCCGCGCGAAACTATTTGCCGTGATAAAATATGATCAAAGACGATCGCGAAGCACGAATCAAAAACGACAGTCAGCACGAAGATGAATTTTCAGGCTGATGACTTAAAGCGCTCAGAGTCTGAAAGCTCCGATGCATCAATCGCTTTCGAAGATTCTGCGCCCTATTTGCGCCCTAAGAATCGTCAAATCAGAAATTGATTGTTGACGTGATTCAGCGAACCGTCTAACGAATTGATCCTGCAGGGGAAAATAGAGAAGAGCTGGAGCGGGTGAAGGGAATCGAACCCTCGTATTCAGCTTGGAAGGCTGCTGCTCTACCATTGAGCTACACCCGCGTGATGGGCTCCCTAACACGGCCGGGCGGCGGTCTCAACTGCCCGGGAGGCAGCCTTCCCCGTCTTGCGCGCCGCCCTGGTTCCTTCCGGGCCCGCCGCCCTTAACAGCGGCGGCAATGCCGCCTATATTGAAATCTTCCGAAACCAACGAAAGGAGGTGATCCAGTGTCTCTTACCAAGCGCTGTCACCTCGCTGGGATCGCCCGCTGAGCTCTGGATAAGGGCTTGGCATCGGGGCGCTCTCGGCCCTGGACCAGCGAGCAAGAAATCGGGCGCGACGGGGCCTCCCCGCCGCGCCTTTTTCGTCGATCGCACGGCTCAGGCCGGCGGCTCGCCCGCAAGCACCTCGCGAATCTTCTGTGACAGCTCCGATTTCCGGTAGGGCTTGCCGAGCAGCGCCACGCCGGGGTCGAGATGCCCTTCGTGGACGATGGCGTCATCGGTGTAGCCCGAGGTGTAGAGCACTTTCACGCCCGGCCGGCGCAGCCGGACGGCGTCGGCCAATTCCCGCCCGTTCATGCCGCCGGGCATGATGATATCGGTGAACAGGAGATCGAATTTCGCGCCCTGGTCGACCAGCGCCAGCGCCGAAGCGCCGTCGCCGGCCACGAGCGTGCGATAGCCGAGGCTGCCGAGCTGGGCGATGACATAGCCCTGCACCAGCGGATCGTCCTCGACCACGAGGATCGTCTCGTGTCCGCGTGTCTTGGCGCGCGGGT
>NZ_JALBHA010000189.1:0-10707 GCF_023006445.1 Bradyrhizobium sp. SHOUNA76 | reverse complement strand
GCCGGCGAGGCCGGTCGCGGCTTCGCTGTCGTCGCCTCCGAGGTCAAGGCGCTCGCCGAGCAGACCGCGAAGGCGACGGGCGAGATCGGGCAGCAGATCGCCGGCATCCAGAGCGCGACCGAGCATTCGGTCGGCGCCATCAGGGACATCAGCCACACCATCGAGAAGCTGTCGGAGATTTCTTCGACCATCGCGGCCGCCGTCGAGGAGCAGGGCGCGGCAACGCAGGAAATTTCCCGCAACGTGCAGCAGGCGGCCGAGGGCACTCATCAGGTGTCGTCCAACATCACCGACGTGCAGCGCGGCGCGAGCGAGACAGGCTCGGCGTCCTCGCAGGTGCTGTCCGCCGCGCAGATGCTGTCCGGCGACAGCAATCGCCTCAAGCTCGAGGTCAGCAAGTTTCTCGGCACCGTGCGCGCCGCCTGACGGCGGCGTCCTTCGCAGGCCTGATCTGCAACCGTCGCGCGTGACTGCGCGGCGGTCGCGCGCGTTCGTATTTCGGCGTTGTGATCGTGCCCGCAGGGTTAACCTTCCGGCAAAGCGATGCGGTCATGATGCCCGCAATATTCCGGGCGCTGAGTCGCCCCTCGCGTATTGCGTCTCAATCGTTGGAGCACATTCATGAGTGGCATTTCCATTCGCTTGACCCACAAGGTCATGGCGATCGGACTGTTCGGCCTTATCGGGCTCGTCGCCTTCGGCGCGATCTACGAGATCGGCAGTCTCTCCCAGGACGCCTCCCGCGACGCTGCCAACCGCGCCCGCGCGATCGTCGACCTCAACGAGCAGCTCTCGATCGAGATGCTCGAGGCTCGCCGCAACGAGAAGAATTTTCAGCAGCGGCGCACCGAGGGCTACGCCAAGGCGCATGCCGAACTGATCGGGCCGATCAACCGCGATTTCGACGAGGTGGATCGGTTGATCGCGGCCGGCGGCATGAATGCGTTGTCCGACAGGATGAAGCAGGCCCAGACCGGCTTCAAGCGCTATGCATCCGACTTTGGTGCGCTGGTGGCGGCTGAGACCAAGCTCGGACTGAACGAAACGCTAGGCCTGTCCGGCTCGCTCCGCGCCGCGGTGCACGACATCGAGGCCAAGCTGAAGGAGATCGACGATCCCAGGATGACAAGCTGGATGCTGATGATGCGCCGGCACGAAAAGGACTTCATGCTGCGGCGCGACCCAAAATACATTGCCGAGATGAAGAAGGCCGCTGCCGAGTTCTCCAAGGCAATAGAAGTCGTCGCCGTCCCAATAGCGGTGATGAACGACATCACGGCCAAACTCCAGAAATACCAGTCAGAGTTCGCTGCCTGGACGGAGACCGCGCAGCAGAGTGCGGCGCTCGATACCAGCATGATGAAGACGTTCCGCGAGATCGAACCTGTCATGGCCGAGGTGCGAGCTGCCGTCGATGCCAAGTATAAGCAGGCCGACGCTGCCGAGGCTGCAACGCGTGACGCTGTGCGGCTATGGATGGCGGTCACCTTCGGCGTTACCATCGTGGCGCTCGCTGCAGTCGGTTTCCTGCTCGGACGTTCGATCTCGAAGGCACTTGCCGCCATGGTCGCGGCGATGACGCGGCTTGCGCGCGGCGAGCTCTCGATTTCCGTTCCCGGTATCGGGCGCAAGGATGAAATCGGCGAGATGGCCGGTGCCGTCGAGGTGTTCAGGAGCAACATGGCGGAGGCCGATCGGCTGCGTACCGAGCAGGCCGAAGCGGACGCACGCGGGCGCGCGCAGCGCAAAACCGATATGCAGCGGCTCGCCGACACGTTCGAAGGCGCGGTCGGCGAGATCATCGAGACGGTGTCGTCGGCGGCGACCGAGCTCGAGGCGTCGTCGAACACGCTGACTCAGGCCGCCGAGCGCGGCAACGGGCTTGCCACGGCTGTGGCGGGGGCCTCGGAGGAGGCGTCCGCCAATGTGCAATCGGTTTCCGCAGCCAGCGAGGAGATGACCTCGTCGGTCTCCGAGATCAGCCGCCAGGTGCAGGAATCGGCGCGCGTAGCCGACGTCGCGGTCGGGCAGGCCCAGCGCACCAATGCGCGCGTCGCCGAGCTGACGAAAGCCGCCTCCCGCATCGGCGACGTGGTCGAGCTGATCAACACCATCGCCGCGCAGACCAACCTGTTGGCGCTCAATGCGACGATCGAGGCGGCGCGGGCGGGCGAAGCCGGCAAGGGCTTTGCGGTGGTCGCCACCGAAGTGAAGGCGCTTGCCGAGCAGACCGCGAAAGCCACGGGCGAGATCGGCCAGCACATCGGTGCGATCCAGGCCGCAACGGAGGACTCTGTCGGCGCGATCAAGGAGATCGGCGACACCATCGCGAAGATGTCGGAGATCTCGTCGACCATCGCCGCAGCGGTGGAGGAGCAGGGAGCCGCCACGCAGGAGATCTCCCGCAACATCCAGCACGCGGCGCAAGGTACCTCCGAAGTCTCGGCGAACATCGCCGACGTCCAGCGCGGCGCCGGCGAGACGGGGGCCGCCTCGGCGCAGGTGCATTCGGCCGCGCAGTCGCTGTCGCAGGAGAGCAACCGGCTCAAGAGCGAGGTGGCGCGCTTCCTGGAGTCGGTGCGGGCGGCTTAGCGGCGGTCGTCACCCCGAGCAAATGTTGCAGCGCGTCAAGGGCGGCGCGCTCGCACCACCGCACGCGATAACCGCGTGCAGCAACAAATGCATGGAAAATACGCGGGCCGGGCCCTACCCGTAGTTTTACGTAGGATCATGTTAACGCCTGCTTGCGATTATGGACGGCAATCTTACGGGATAAGAACCAGCCAGCACCGTTGAACTGACCGCTGCACGGTCGTCCGTCGTGACGCCTGGCGCAGGTGATGTGCGCGTTGCCCGGCATCGTTGGGATTTGTGTGATGTCGAAGTTGTCGATCGTGTTCAAGCTGCTGACCGTGCTGTCGGTCCTCGTGCTCTCGCTCGCCGGTGTCGGCGTGACGGCGATCGGCACGATGCAGAACATCAACGCCCACACCGTCGAGATCGCGGAGAGCTGGCTGCCGAGCGTGCGTGCGCTCGGCTCGATGCGCGCCGACATCAATGAGCTGCGCGTCGCGCTTCGCCTGCATCTGATGCAGGAAACGGCCGAAGGCAAGGAAGCCGCCGAGAAGCGCCTCGCCTCGTTGCGTGAGCGCATCGAGAAGACGCGCAAGGTCTACGAGCCGCTGATCACGGTCGCTGAGGAACGCGCGCTCTATGAGCAATGGAGCAAGGCGTGGGTCGAATATCTGAATGGCGTGCAGGAGACGATGGCGCTGTCGCGCAAGAGCGTCGGCCGCTTCCCGACCGACGCCAACGAGATGTTGCAGACCAGGGTTGCCAAGATGGCGCAGGCGGCCGATCCGCTGCTTCAGAAAGGCATCGAGCTCAACAACAGCGGCGCCGAGCTGGAGACGAAGCAGGCGGCCGACAGCTACGCTGCGATCTTCCGGATTCTGGTCGGCATCATCGTGCTCTCCGTCGTGATCGCGATCGGCGCCGCCTATTATCTCGTGCGTGACGTGTCTCGCGGCATTGCCTCGATCATCCGTCCGATGCAGTCGCTCGGCGAGGGCGACCTTTCGGCCGAGGTGCCGCATCGCGGCGAGAAGACCGAGATCGGTTCGATGGCGGATGCACTCCAGATCTTCAAGGAGGCGCTGATCGCCAAGAAGGCCGCCGACGAGGCGGCGGCGCGCGACGCCGAGGCCAAGATCGAACGCGGCCGCCGGGTCGACGCGATCACCAGTCGGTTTGAAGCCATGATCGGCGAGGTGGTCGGCACGGTCTCCTCGGCCTCGACCGAGCTCGAGGCGTCGGCCTCGACGCTGACCGGCACCGCGCAACGCGGCAAGGAACTCGCGACCGTGGTTGCCGCTGCGTCCGAGGAGGCCTCCACCAACGTGCAGGCGGTCGCCTCCGCATCCGAAGAACTCTCGTCCTCCATCACCGAGATCAGCCGCCGCGTGCAGGATTCGGCGCGGATGGCGGCAGAAGCCGTCGAGCAAGCCGCGCGGACCAACGAGCGCGTCAACGCGCTGTCGCAGGCCGCGTCCCGCATCGGCGACGTAGTCGAGCTCATCAATACCATCGCAGGCCAGACCAATTTGTTGGCCCTGAACGCCACCATCGAGGCGGCGCGCGCGGGCGAAGCCGGCCGCGGCTTTGCGGTCGTCGCGTCGGAAGTCAAGGCGTTGGCCGAGCAAACGGCGAAGGCGACTGGCGAGATCGGCGCGCAGGTGTCGGGCATCCAGGCCGCGACGCAGGAATCCGTCAGCGCCATCCAGGAGATCGGCGGCACCATCGAGCGGCTGTCCGAGGTGTCCGCAGCGATCGCCGCCGCCGTCGAGGAGCAGGGCGCCGCCACGCAGGCGATCGCCCATAGCGTCCAGGAGGCGGCCTCCGGCACCGACCAGGTCTCGCAAAACATCTCCGGCGTGACCGATGCGACCGCAGAGACCGGCCAGGCCGCCGGCCTCGTGCTGCAGTCGAGCGGCCGGCTGACGCAGAAACTGCAATCCCTCGAGAACGAGGTCAGCGTCTTCGTCGCGGGCGTGCGCGCGGCGTAACGAAACGCGCTGCACCTTTTTGGTATTTCCGCGTCGCGGCATCGGCTGCGGCGCGGATGCTGTTTTTCTTGACATGAACTCTGCCGTGCTCGACGTGTAGTGACGTCGAGCGACGGCACGTGCGTGCCTGCGCGAAGAAAAAAAGCAGCACGGGAAGACCTCATGAGCGCAGGCCTCAACGAACAGGACTACCTCGCCACCTTGCGCGGCCTGTGGGACAAGGCCTGGCCGAAGGGCCTGCCGCGTTCGCCGAACTATCTGCACGGCGAAGTTCCCTTGACGGAATATCTGCGCGCCTGGGCGAAGCGCAGTCCCGAACGTCCCGCGGTGATCTTCTACGGCCACGTCACGACCTACGCGGATCTCGACCGGCAGAGCGACCGCTTCGCGGCGCTGCTGGCGGCCAAGGGCGTTCGCAAGGGCGATCGCGTCGCCGTGTTCCTGCCGAATTGCCCGCAATTCCACATCGTGTTCTTCGGCATCCTGAAGCTCGGCGCGATCCACGTTCCGGTCAGCCCGCTGTCGCGCGCGTTCGAGCTGTCCTACGCGCTCAACGACAGCCAGGCTGAGGTGATCGTGTCGCTGGACCAACTCATGCCCGTCATCGAGCAGGTCAGGGGCGAGGTACGCCTGCGCGAAATCATCGTCACCAGCTTTGCCGACGTCGTGCCGACAACGCCCGCGTTCCCCGTTCCGGACTCGATCCGCACGCCGCGCGTTGCGGTGCCGGGCGCGACCGATCTGTTGCCCGCGCTTGCGGCGATGCCCGCGTCGCCGCCGCTGCCGCCGCCCGGACTCGATGATGTTGCCGCGCTCAACTACACCGGCGGCACCACCGGCATGCCCAAGGGCTGCGTCCATACCCACGGCGACATGGTCTACACGGCCGCGGCCAACTACGGCATCTCGATGCCGCCCGGCGAGAGCAGCGTGTTCCTGTCGTTCTTCCCGGAGTTCTGGATTGCGGGCGAGAACTCTGGACTGATCTTCCCACTGTTCTCCGGCGCCACGCTGGTCCTGCTCGCGCGCTGGGACGCTGTCGGCGCGATGGCCGCGATCGACAAGTACAAGGTGACCATGACCGCGATGCCGGTCGACAGCGCGGTCGAGCTGATGGACCATCCACGCTTTCGCGAGTTCGATCTGTCGTCCTTGAGAGACGTCCGCGTTGTTTCCTTCGTCAAGAAGCTCAATGCCGACTACCGCAAGCGCTGGAAGGATCTCACCGGCACGATCCTGATGGAGGCGGCCTGGGGCATGACCGAGACCCACACCTCCAACACTTTCACGGCCGGTTTCCAGAACGACGATTTCGATCTCAACAACCAGCCGATCTTCGTCGGCCTGCCGGTTCCCGGCGCAGAGTTCAAAATCACGGATTTCGAGACCGGCGCGCTGCTGCCGCTCGGCGCCGAAGGCGAGATCCGCGTGCGGACGCCCTCGCTGCTCAAGAGCTACTGGAACAAGCCGGAGGCGACGGCGGAGTCGCTGATCGACGGCTGGCTGCGCACCGGTGATATCGGCAGCATCGACAAGGACGGCTTCCTGCACTTCCTCGGCCGCCGCAAGGAAATGCTGAAGGTCAAGGGCATGAGCGTGTTTCCGCCGGAGATCGAGGCGCTGCTTGGCCAGCATCCGAAGGTGTTGGGCTCGGGCGTGGTCGGGCGGGACGATCCCGCCAAGGGCCAGGTGCCGGTGGCTTATATCCAGCTCAAGCCGGAGGCGGTCGGCACCATCTCCGCGGAAGACCTGCGCGCCTGGTGCGCTGAGCGTATGGCCGTCTACAAGGTGCCGGAAGTGCGTATGATCGATGCCCTGCCGCTGACGGCGACGGGCAAGGTGAAGAAGCAGGATCTCAATCCCAATGTGCCTCCTGCTGCCTGAGTGAGAGAGACGATGTCGTTCAAAAAGCTCCTGATCGCCAATCGCGGCGAGATCGCCATCCGCATCGCGCGCGCCGCGGCCGACGCGGGCATCGCGACGGTTGCGATCCATCCCGCCGACGACGCGCTGTCGCTGCACGTGCGTGTTGCCGACGACGCGATCGAAATCCCCGGCCGCGGCGCCCGGGCCTATCTCGACATCGAGGCGGTGGTGACGGCGGCGAAGAGCGCCGGCTGCGATGCCGTGCATCCCGGCTATGGCTTCCTCAGCGAGAACGCGGCGTTCGCGAGAGCCTGCGTCGATGCGGGCCTCACTTTCGTCGGCCCGAAACCGGCCGCGCTGGAGCTGTTCGGTGACAAGGTCGCGGCACGGCAACTGGCAAAGCGCTGCGGCGTCCCCATCATCGCCGGCACCAGCGGGCCGTCGAGCCTCGAGGAGATCACGGCGTTCTTCACCTCGCTCGGCAGCAACGCGGCCATTGTCATCAAGGCGATGGCCGGCGGCGGCGGCCGCGGCATGCGCGTGGTGGAGAACGCGTTCGATCTCGCGGAAGCCTATGCGCGCTGCCAGTCGGAGGCCAAGGCCGCGTTCGGCTTCGACGGCGTCTATGCCGAGCGGCTGATCCGGCAGGCGCGCCATATCGAGGTGCAGATCATCGGCGACAAGCACGGCGCGATCTCGCATCTCTGGGAGCGCGAATGCACCATCCAGCGCCGCCACCAGAAGCTGATCGAGGTGGCGCCGAGCCCGTCGCTGAGCGATCCCTTGCGCGGCCGCATCATCGAGGCGGCGAGGCAGCTCGCGGCGGCAGCGGCTTACGACAATCTCGGTACCTTCGAGTTCCTGGTCGACGGCACGGCCGAGGACAGCTTTGCCTTCATCGAGGCCAATCCGCGGCTGCAGGTCGAGCACACCGTCACCGAAGAGGTGCTCGGGCTCGACCTCGTCCGCGCCCAGCTCGCGGTTGCTGCGGGCAGCACGCTGGCCTCGCTCGACCTTGCGCAAGGCTCGATCCCGAAGCCGCGCGGCCATGCCATGCAGCTTCGCGTCAACATGGAAACGCTGGACGAGACGGGCGCGACGCATCCGACCGGCGGCGTGCTCGCATTGTTCGAGCCGCCGTCGGGGCCCGGTGTCCGTGTCGATAGTTTCGGCTATGCCGGCTACAAGACCAGCGCCGCCTTCGACTCGCTGCTGGCGAAGGTCATCGTGCATACGCCGGGCGAAGCCTGGCATGACGTCGTCGCCAAGGCCTCGCGCGCCTTGCGTGAGTTCCGGATCGACGGCGTCGTCACCAACATCGCCTTCCTTCAGGCCGTGCTCGCGCATCCCGATTTCAGGACCAACCGCATCGCGACCGACTTCATCGACCGCAATATTGCCAAGCTCGTCGACGCGGCCGACGGCGCGGCCAAGCCGCTCTACTTCGCCGCGACCGAGCGAAGCGGTGGCCACAGCGCGGAGGCGCAAATTGCGCAAATCGTGCCGGAAGGCGCGGTGATGGTCGCGGCGCCCTTGCAGGGAACCATCGTCACCATCCAGGTGAAGGAAGGTGAAGTCGTGCGCCCCGGCCAGCAGCTGGCTGTGATCGAGTCCATGAAGATGGAGCATCTCGTCATGGCCGAGCAGGGCGGCCGGGTCATGAAGCTCGCCGCCGGGGACGGCGCCACGCTGCTGCATGGTGAGGCCATCATGTATCTCGAGCCGCTCGACGTTGCGGCCGACAGCACGGCCGCGGAAGCCGATATCGATCTCGATCACATCCGTCCCGATCTCGCCGAGCTGATCGCGCGTCAGGCCAATACGCTGGATGCGAACCGCCCGTCCTCGGTCGAGCGACGTCGCAACACCAACCAGCGCACCGCGCGCGAGAACGTTGCCCAGCTCGTCGACAAAGGCTCGTTCATGGAATATGGCGGCCTCGCCATCGCGGCGCAGCGGCGTCGCCGCAAGCTCGATGATCTCATCAAGAACACACCGGCCGACGGCCTCGTTATGGGCGTTGCCACCGTCAATGCGGAGAATTTCGGCCCGGAGGGCGCGCGCTGCATCGTCGTGGCCTACGACTACACCGTGCTCGCGGGCACGCAGGGGCACATGAACCACAAGAAGATCGACCGCATGCTGACATTGGCGGAAGATTGGCGCGTGCCGCTGGTGTTCTACGCCGAGGGCGGCGGTGGCCGGCCCGGCGACACCGACCGGCTCGGCATGACCGGGCTCGACGGCCCGTCCTTCGTGCAGTTCGCAAGGCTCTCCGGCCTTGTGCCTGTGATCGGCGTCGTCTCCGGCTATTGCTTTGCCGGCAATGCCGCGATGCTCGGCTGCTGCGACGTGATCATCGCGACCAAGAACGCCTCGATCGGCATGGGCGGCCCCGCCATGATCGAGGGCGGCGGCCTTGGCGTGTACCACCCGGCCGAGGTCGGCCCGGTCTCGTTCCAGTCACCGAATGGCGTTATCGACATCCTTGTCGAGGACGAGGAGGAGGCGACGCGCGTCGCGCAAAAGTACCTGTCCTATTTCCAGGGTGCGGTGACGGAGTGGCAAGCCGCGGACCAGCGCCTGCTCCGCCGCGCCATCCCCGAGAACCGCCTGCGTGTCTACGACATCCGCAGCGTGATCGATCTCGTCGCCGATAAGGATTCTGTGCTGGAGCTGCGCCGCGACTACGGCGTCGGTATGATCACCGCGCTGATCCGCATCGAGGGCAAGCCGTTCGGCCTGATCGCCAACAACCCGCGTCATCTCGGCGGCGCCATCGATGCCGATGCCGGCGACAAGGCCGCGCGCTTCCTCCAGCTTTGCGATGCCTTCGATCTGCCGGTCGTCTCGCTCTGCGACACGCCCGGTTTCATGGTCGGCCCGGAGGCCGAGAAGACCGCGATCGTGCGCCACGTCTCGCGCATGTTCGTAACGGGCGCGAGCCTCACCGTGCCGCTGTTTGGCATCGTGCTGCGCAAGGGCTATGGGCTCGGCGCGCAGTCGATGATTGGCGGCGGCTTCCACGCCTCGTTCTTCACCGCGGCCTGGCCGACCGGCGAGTTCGGCGGCATGGGCCTGGAAGGCTATGTCCGCCTCGGCTTCCGCAAGGAGATGGAGGCGATCGCGGACCCCGAGGAGCGCGAGACCTATTACCGCAACAAGGTCGCCGAGCTCTATGCCAACGGCAAGGCCGTCTCGATCGCCTCGGTGTTCGAGATCGACAACGTCATCGACCCCGCCGAGACGCGGCGCTGGATCATGGCGGGCTTGCGGTCCGTGCCGAAGCCGCCCGCCAGGGCGGGGAAGAAGCGGCCGTGCATCGATACCTGGTGAGGGCAGTGCAGCAATAGATGAGGCTGTCATTCCGGGGCGCGCGCAGCGCGAACCCGGAATCTCGAGATTCCGGGTTCGATGCTTCGCATCGCCCCGGAATGACGAGAAGAGACGGCGTACTGCGCCATCCGCTCCCGGTTCCCGATTGACATCCCCGCCCGTGCTGCCAGACTTTGCACGATAATACAGGGTGGAGACGTCCGCGATGGCCAGCCTGTCGGCCTCGAACCATGTCGCCCGGGTCTTGTCCGTCGCCAATCATGTGGCCGACATCGATGCGTCCTCGCGCATTGCCAATTCCTGGCGGCGCTCCCTGATCAGCCACAAGCTCGATCCCGCCCGCCTGGGCCCGCCACAGACGCTGACCGCAGCCGAGGTCCGGCACGTTGCCCAGCCCATGGAGGAGACAATCCGGCTCGCGACGTCCGAGCTCGAGGATCTCGCCCGCGTGCTGCGGGAGGCCGGCTATTGCGTCAATCTCGCTGATGCCAACGCGACCATGCTGTTCAGCCGCCTGCCGGGCGAGGCCGACACCGAGATCTTCCTGCGCTGGAAGGTCTATACCGGCTCGAATTTTTCGGAGGCCCATGAAGGCACCAACGGGCTCGGCACCTGCCTTGCGGAGCAGAAGCCGATCCTGGTTCATCGCGACGAGCATTTTCGCGAGCAATGGGGCATCTTCTCCTGTGCGGTGACGCCGCTGTTCGACCAGGCAGGCCGCATCGCAGGCGCCGTCAACATCACGTCCTGTCGTGATGACCTCAGCCGCGCCGCGCACCAGCTTGCGCTCGCGGTCACGATGCAGGCGACGCGCCGCATCGAGGGCGCGATCTTCCGCGACCATTTCCGTAATGCCTGGATCGCCACCGTGCCCGGGGACGGCGGCAGCGGCCTGCTCGCCTATGACGACGATCGCCGCGTCGTCGGCGCCTGCCGGTCC